>JBLHLE010000013.1:0-19821 GCA_047620805.1 Pirellulaceae bacterium | reverse complement strand
GAGGCGCAACATAAACGACACCTTGCTCGATGGTCATGCCGGACCGAATCGATACCACGTCCATAGCCGTCGATTTGGCGAGCAATTCCGGCAATAGACTGATATGCTTGGCCGACTGATGCATCACCACGACAAAGGCTATGTCACTATCGCATGGCATGTGTCTGAAAAACTCCACCAGAGCTTCCAAACCACCCGCCGACGCCCCCAATCCAACAATTGGGAAAATGTGAGGAGCCCCATCGTCATCCGCGTAGCGCTCGGCGATTGCCTTTTCCGCGTTCGATGTCGTGGCCTCGGCAGAACGAGGCTTTTTCGCCGCAGACTTTTTCGCCGCAGGCTTCTTCGCCGCAGGCTTTTTCGCCACAGGCTTCTTCGCCGTAGGCTTTTTCGCCACAGGCTTCTTCGCCGCAGACTTCTTCGCCGCAGACTTCTTCGCCGCAGACTTCTTCGCCTCCATTTTCAAGTAGGGAACATTCTTATCTGGGAATAGCCCAATGTCCAGATTTATGCAGTGTATCACCGCTGAACTTCAGCGCGCGGAGCAAAAGGACAAATACGCTCGGAAATGCCCCTTGAACTGGAAGCGACGTTGATGCCAGCGCATTATCGACACTGTTAAGTTGGGCAACTTGGTGCCCGCGAGTTGCCCAATCGCTTTTATTACCACACACGGCTACTGGATTGAAGAACTCGCGAATCTAGACCCCCGAAAGATTGGAGTAGACAGTCCGATTTTCCAGCAAATCCCGGATAAGCACAAGGGATTAACCCAGCGAATAAGAAACTTAGCGACCGATGAATAAGAGGTCTGCCATTTGGGGCACTGGCAGACGTAACCGTGAAGCATGAGCTGAGATCGCACCTAATTTCTGCGATTGAGTGCGTTTTTTGCCTTTGTTGCTGTAGTTATGGCGGCAGTCGTTCCCGTTCTCGTTCTCGTTTCCTGGAACATTGCCGCCGTACTGCAACTCTTCCGAGGCGGCAACTACTAGATAGATTCAATCATGCTCAACGTCGAACGACGAAAACGATCAACGAGAGAGCCCGCTCTCCCCTGCTGTCGCGTCGTGTTGTTGTTTGTCTTGGTAGCTTCACTTAGTTTGAGCGGGTTGCTGAAAGCCCAAGAGCGTCGGGAAACCGCTGACGAGTGTAGACGCAAAGCCGTTTACATTTGCAACCTCCTCCTCTATACATCTTGGCCGCAACAGGCTTTTGAAACGGAGGACTCGAAATTCGTCATAGGCATATTTGGGAAGACCACACCCGAATTCGAACGCGGACTCGCCTTCTGCGCACAGAAGAAAAAAAGGGGCAGGAAAGTTCGTGTTCGATATCTCACGGATCCGGCCGACGCCTCCCAATGTCATCTGGTATTCGTTGGAAACACGCTGGCCCAGGATGTTCTAAAAAACGTCGTCGAAAAAACGAGTGCCGATTCCACGCTGCTCGTTGGAGAAGCCAGCGACTTTATCGAGAAGGGTGGCATGATTAATCTGTCACTGAATGGCAAACGGCTTGAGGTAAGTATTGATCGGAAAAACTCGAAAGAACGCGGCCTGAGGTTTGACGCGCGCTTGCTAGTATTGGCGAACATTGTTGATTGAACAAACGAATGAACGGCAGCAACAAGTGGCGATGCTCGTCTGTAGTTTTCGATAGAATATCGTCTCAGATATTGGCGACTGGGTCATTCCATTCCAAAGCTACTCCTTTGAAAGCTGCTCGACTGTAGCAAAGTCGCTGGCTGCTTTTTCTTGGTCGCCGATCTCTTGGTAGGCGCGCCCGCGGCTTTGGTACGCGTTTTTGAATGTTGGATCCAGTCGAATGGCAGCGGCAAAATCCGCGATTGCTTTGTTAAATTCTGCGAGTTGATAGTAGGCCGTTCCGCGGTTGAGATAGCTCTTGGCAAAGTCGGGCTTGATTTGAATTCCTTTGTCCAATTCGACGATCGCCCGCGCGAATTCCCCTTGTTGAATGAGTGCCCCTCCGAGGTTGATATAGGGCTCCGCAAGACTCGGGTCGAGTTGAATCGCCACGTCGCAGTCCGCGATCGCTTTATCGTATTGTTGCAAGCCAACGTGCGCGGCGGCGCGGCCAGCATAAGCAAATGCAAAGTCATTCTGCAGGCGTACGGCGTTATCAAAGTCTGCTAACGCTTTCTCGTGCTCGTTCATTTCGATAAAACAACTGCCGCGATTACAGTAGGCCTCGGCGCAATTAGCATCCAATCGAATTGCCTCCTCGAAATCGCCGAGCGCCTTATCGCGCTGGCCACGAAGCAAATAAACGAAGCCGCGATTGCAGTAGCCAATCGCATAGTCAGGTTTCAGCTGAATTGTGGCGTCAAACGACTTCAAGGCGTTGTCTAAGTCGCCCTGCTCCAGAAATGCGTTCCCCAAATCCAGTTGAGCATCGGCCTCCTCAGTCACTACGTCCCCGCCACAGCCCGTCGTAGCGACCACACTTAGGACCAGTGCCAAATGGCAAAGAGAGCGATAAGTAGCAAAACGATGCATAGTCTTTCTCCGCGCGGGGCCACGACGAATTCGAAGAATTCGTGAACGAACACTAAAACGAACACTAAAACGAACACTAACAATCGTATCAGGGGCAGCTACAGTCCGATACTGTTTCGATCCGCGCAGCCATATCGCAATTCACGGTCTCTATAACACGGGTGATCGTGACCAATGTACTCGACGGCCCCCTGGTTAATCATGTTCATTCCGGCAACGCGGCCGTAAGATCCCGAACCGCCCCCGCTGTGACGCCAGTGCCATTAATAAACGGGATATGGAAACCCATGAGTAGGCGTTACGCCTCGTCTTTTAGTGTCGTCCGCGACAATGAACTACCAAATAACGTAACAACAACCGTAACGATCGCGTGGCGATAAGAGGTCCAATTTTCTTCGCCAGCCTTCGCTTCGTGTCATTGGTCGCTTCGATGGTCGGCCAATCGGCTTGCCACTCAAGTCCCATGATCAACTACCCGAACAACCACGCCTGAACGTGAGCTAGCGATATAAGCGTGACGTGTTCCTCAACACGAACTTCAAAAGCCGTTCCTCACGCACAATTCCGCCTCGAACGACGTGCCAATTTCCACTCACTCACGGATCCGCATGCTCGTTCAGGCCGCTTGTCAAATCTCCTGCCCAGCAACTAAAATACAGACCGTGCACATGCACACGCGCCCATAGCTCAGCTGGATAGAGCAACGGACTTCTAATCCGTAGGTCGGAGGTTCGAATCCTCCTGGGCGTACTACTTACTATCAAAGGACTTAGGGCATTTAATAAAGTCGGCCGTTTATTACCGTCGACAACTGTTTACGACAACTGTTTTCGTAAACCTTCTCGCGAGGCTTTAATTTCATGAAGAAAAAGCCGAAACAACCGTACTCCGACTTCCCTTTATCACCACACTCAAACGGCAAGTGGTGTCAGCGTGGCAAGGCAAACTCCACTACTACGGCGTGTGGGACGATCCCGATTAAGCCTTGGCCGAATACAAGTGGAAGCGGCAGTATCACGAACAGAAACTAGAAGCTCCTGAGCGTCCCGACGGCGATGGCGTAACGCTCAAGGAACTGAGCAACCAGTTCATGGAAGACAAGGAAGGTCAGCGGGACAACGGCGAAATCACGGCCCGCCACTGGCAAGAACTGCACAACTCTTGCGAATTGATGCTCAAGTACCTTGGCAAGGAAAGGTCGGTCAACTCTCTAAAGGCTGCCGACTTCACACAGCTTCACGCCAAGCTTCGTGACGGCCGCAACGCTCGCACTGCAGGAACCGATGCGGCGCGAATCCGTAGCGTATTTCGATGGGCGGCTGACGATGACGTACAGCTGATTGAAAGCGTTCCGCCAATGGGAAAGACATTTCGGCCAGCGACTAAACAGGCGATTCGCAAGATTGAAAAGAAACGCGAAGCTGACCTCGGCAAACTCATGTTCGCTCGCGATGAGTTGAAACTGGTAATTGATGCCGCCGGTCACAATCTGTCCGCCATGATCCACCTTGGTATCAACTGTGCATTTGGAAATTCCGATTGTGCAAACCTGCCATTCAGTGCGTTGGACCTCGATAGTGGTTGGCTGGAATTCCCTCGCGAGAAAACGGGAATCGATCGACGTGGCATTCCGTTGCGATGACTGTGACATTGTATTCTGCGTTACGTGCGCTGGTCGCGAGGCGGTGGACGTTGACATCGAGGCATTTTGCTGTCCCATACTGCGATAACCTTTTCTTTGGTTGTCACAATGCCATGACCCGTTGGATAATTGTTATTGGAGAGCGCACGCTGCGGCCGCTGCGTAAGTTCACGCTTTCAGAACGACCACTCCTATTTTTGCTCTACAAAAGGAAAGTCGTAAGCCACACTGGTGCCACCGAGATTCGTGCAAGAATGTGTCTAAACAATCCTAGTGAACGCTGCTCATAGAGTCGAACACCCTTTGATGTTCATTCAGGATTCGAATAGACACGGTGACGTTCCGATCGTAATCGCGAGCTTCCGGTAACCGTCTTGTTCCGCGTGAACCATGGGACGACCCAAGAGTTTTGATCGACCGATATTTCCACTTTAACTTCAACCGCTTCGGTGGTATCGGTCACGGTTGCCGGATCGACAGTTACCGTTACACCTCTTAGAGCGAGCCCGTTCGTGTAGCGGTTTGCAACCGCTATGGCTTCGTCCGCAGTTCCGCCGGGAATGATCGCAGTACGTGCGGCTTCATAAGCGGCATCATCGGCAGCGTTCCGAAGCATTTGCATTCGCGAGAGCTCAATGGATGCGAAGAAGAACAGGAATACAATAGGCGCAACCACGGCAAACTCGACCAAAGTGGCGCCCCGACGGCGACCGCGACAACTACAGACCTGGCCGCTCGATGCCAATTCTCTATTATTCATTGCCAAACTCTATTCCGTCATCAAAGTAGGGGCACTGTCTGCAATCCTATCGAATATCACTTCTAGCTCTCGCTTTTGCGGGGCATACCAATACGATCCATATCCGATTTCCGCGATTTCTTCCATGCTCTGTGTATCTGCGCCACGCCCATACGCGATTGCATGCAGTGTAACTTTCTGAAGTGCGGCGGTTTCAGCGGCTTCAAGAGGGGGCACGCCTGAAGCCGAAGTAAATTGAATTCCATCAGTCATCAGAACCATCGATCCGGAACGATCAAGTACCAGAACTATGTCGCGATTAATCTGTGCGGCGGTTGATGGTTGAGCAGGCTCAAATCTTCTCACCGTCATGAACAGCTTGACCGCACCAAGTGCATTGCCAGTGGAACGGTTTCCAACGATTCGAACCGCGTTGGGGGAGATGGAATCTGCGATATAACTATATTTACCCGTGTCGATATTTCTTTCGGCGCGTCCGAATTCAATATCCGATTCTGCTAATTCAACAATAGTCCCCGCCACAGTGTTCAATCCCGCCAATTCACGAGCTTTCTCGATGGCAGCGTCCTGATCGCCGTCTAAGCTGAGCGTCCGCGATGCCGCCCGGGTAGCCATATCTGTCGAAACCTGTAGTTCAGCCTTGACTAACTCCATGTATGCAACGTTTATCGCCAACACCGCCATCATAAGAAATACGCCCAACGCTACGATTAAAACAACTGCCATTGCGCCTCGTCGACGACTTTTGCGTGCCATATTCTTAGTATTCCTTCATCACGTGCACAGAAACTGAGATAATTCGATTCTGAAAGAACATCGCGGGTAGCGTGGCGTTATCTTCGGCCGACGCCGATGCGCTGACCTGAATAATATCGCCCACGTTTGCGTCGGATACGCTGCCGGGCGTGACGACGATGTCACCATTGATCACGCGACGATCCTGCAACACTCCATTGCCGGCAGCAACAACGTCGTCGTTAGTGGCGCCGGGGATTACAGATGTTCTCGCTCCTTCAGACGCTGCGATTACGAGCGATTTCCGCAACTGTATATTGCGAGTCACTTCAAATGTCCCCAGTATATAGGAGGACCGCTAACGGCAAAAACATTGCCGTTTCGACTGCCGCAGCGCCGCGTCGTGAATGTAATTGCTTATTGATGACTAATCCTCCAGTCCCCAGCGAAGGGGGACATTCCGCCTAACAGAAAGCGTACCCCCATTTCCGCGCGGAAACCGGAATAACGTCCAATTGGCGTTGTCTTTCCATCAATTGGGATGACGACTGATACAATTCTGGCTCGTTGGTCCGATTGGGAGGAGCTTCTGAAACGAGGCGTGACGGAAATCCATCGGGATTCATCCAGCTATCAATACGTTGAGAAATTCACGGCGCCAATGGAATAGGAAGAACTAGTGAATCATCCGGAACTCAGTGTCGTCTGGAAAGCGTCCTTTGAAGACCAATGCTCAATACGCATTCGCTTCAGCCCTGCCTACATTCGCCGTTGCTTGTTCCCAACGAGTAAACGCAATCGTTGTGCGGAGCGTGAAAGGAACTCAAAACGGTCTACCAAAACGAGGGGTAACAAACTCGTACGGTACGGAGGTCTCGTAATGAGATTTAGATTCTCATATCAAGAATCGAACGAGTGTTGCGGTCGGCAAGAGACACTCTACTTTTTCTCTGTTTCAGTAAGTTTAGAAACGGCTCGCTTCGCAGCTTCGACAACGACAGGATCTTCGTGTTGGAGATACTCGCTTATCGCCTTGAGCGCCGCGGCGTCTCTTCGTAAAGCGAGAACATCGAGGATGCCCGCGAGTTTCCTTCCCTGTGCATTTGCCAGTAGATCGACCCACTGTTTAGTTTTGGCAGCGGGAAGTTCGGCGGCGAGCGCAACGGATGTTTGATGTAAGATTTCGTTGGGAACTGCGATCGCGATCAGCAGGTCATCGAAAGCCTCAGAACCACGAATCGCGGAGATCTTCCTGAGAGCTGCTGCTTGATAGAAGTAGTCGTCCGGCCACTCGGCCATCAGCTGGCGGCACAGGTCGACTCGTTCCTTGTCGTTCTCGGCACTGGAAAGATCATTCTCCAGTCTCTCGTCGACCAAGTCGTGCAGACTGATCATCGGCGGCGGGTTTTCGTCTTGCTCGATGATCTTGATAGTTTCCTCAAGCATGTCCCGGTTTTCGCCATCGCTCCAACGCGTCCGCAACTCACGTAGTTGCGGCAGGAAAGGCTTGGCGTTTCCGGCGTAGGCTTGAAGAGTTTTGAGGCGAGCAGGCACTCGCATGACGGAACCCCAGCGGTGGAAGTCAAAGGTCTCGAAACAGAGTGGAATGCCTTCCTCAATCCGAAAACGCGCCATCAAGTCGAGTCCGCGAGCCCGCACGCCATCGTCCATCATGCGGTAGTTGAGCGCAACGGTCGTGATCGCGTTGTGGATCTGCTGGGCCATAGCGGCGGTGTCCTGGCGGCTGAAGTAGTTGAGAGCGTAGGCTGCACTGCCGCGCGTTCGCCCAGATGAGTCATTGAGCAGTTTGGTGATGGCGGAGTACAGCAATTCCCGATCCACGCCATCGAGCGGATTTTCGTCTTCTTGAAACTGCGGAAGAAGACCATCGAAATACAGCGGCGCGTATCTCCCATTGGCATAGCCGAACGAGTAGGCCAGTGCCTGTTGCCGGGGTTTCATGAGTTCAGTTTCAGTTGAATCGAGCATGGCGCGTAAGAGATCGGGAACGGCCTGACGAGAGGATTTACCAAGGCGGGCCAAAGCGTAGCCGGCCGATATGCAGACGATGGATTCTTTGTCGGTAAGTGCTTTAGCCAAGTTGGGTACCGCGGCAGCAGCGCGTTCGCCCAGGTAGCCCAGCGCGGCGCAGGCACCAGCGCGAGCTTCGGGACGTTCGGCTTCAAGTTGCCGGACCAACCGAGGCACGAAGTCGCCCTCCTTGGCGGCGAGCTTTCTGGCAATCCACTCGCGGGCGATCGGCGACCAGTTATCAAGACTTTTAATCAGCTGGTCGACGCTCATCTCGTCGGTATCCGCCAATCGCCAGCGGCCCGATGCGATCGTCTCCTGAATTTCTTTGTCCTTATGCCACTCGTTCTCTTTCTGCCCCTTGCCCGTCAAATAGATGGCTTTGCGTGGAAGCGACGCAATCAAGACTTGGGCAGCGGTCGGGCTCAGTAATTGTCCTCCGTAATGTCCTCCCAAGGGCTGATTCACGAAGCTGCCGTCGGCCTTGCGGGTGAGCGCGTAATACCACCGCATTTCCTTGAGGAAAGCAGCAGCCAGTTTAGGTCCACCGCAATTGGCGCCAATTGGATCCCAAAAGTAACTATAGGAATTGCCAGAGTGCCCGTACTCGCAGGTGTTGTAGAGAGACGCGGTCAACCGCGAAAAGAAGCGGGTCCCTTCCTCGTTACCCTGGACCCGAAAGACGATTGCCCCAATGCCGTTCTTGCCGTTGCCGGACATACCGTTTCGACCGTTGGCGTAGATTTCAAGACTGGGTCGATGAAATCCATAGCCGATCGATCCGTTGTCAATGAACTGTTCGAAGAAACGGCTGGATCGCAAAATGGCGGCATCGACTTCGGGGTGTTCGACGCCACACTTTTTGGCCAGCAGCAGCGAGAGGAAACATGGCAGTCCGGCCTGATTTAGGGCTCCGTAACCAGGCAACGCTCCGTGCAGTTTGCCACCGTTTTGGCTGGTCCATGCGAAGCCATGTCCCCACGTGCCGGCGTTACTCTGGCCCATCGCTGTCTTGATCGAATGTTCGCGGATAGCGGGCAATACGTATTCATCTCCCGTCGCGAGATAGTATTCCGTGAGCAGTAGGTTGTGATAGCCGCAGAACCACGATTGCAGGCCGCCCTTCTCCACGCTGATCTTAACGTCGGGAGCGGCCCACTTCTCGCTGTGTAGGTACTGGCGAACGATTTCGACGTATTCCTTCTCGCCCGTAGCCAACAAAGCAAGCGCCGTGGCCCCGAGTCTCCCCATGTCCTTGCTCTCGATGATCGCCTGGATCGCATCATCCCGGATACGCTTGGTCTTTGGGCAATCCCAAGGAGCCGTGTCGCTATAGGCCCCCATTACTTTTAGTTTTAATTCGACCTGCGTCTCGGTCCCCTTCCGCGCCGTTGCGTCGTTGACAGGGCGCCAGCGGATGAGCTTTAGAACGCCACGATTTTCGTCTCGCTCAGCCTCGTCGATGGCTCGACCAAACGACATGCGTGCGTCGCTTGTGAAGTATTTGTCACCAACACCGACGCCGAGAATGACATCGCCGACTGCGAGCACGCCCTCGGCAGCCGACCCGGGCTCGACCTGTGTAATGAGGATCTGCCGCGCGTCCGTAGTCATGAAGTTACGAGCGGTATAGATCCAGCCCTTGGCTCCCGTTGGCCCGAGATAGAAATCGCCGTCTCGTTCAAAATCAATCGTCCGGGTTAAATCGGGCACGCTTTCGTCAGCCTGGACCACGCCGTACAACAAGAACGGAAAAACGATCAGCAAAATATGGTGGATGTGTTTACGATTCATGATAAGTATTCGCTTGCTCACGCGTCGGGTTGGTACGATCACTGCCTAAGCAAACGATTCACTTAGCGTTAATTGCCGGAACCACAAAGGGCTCAGATTGTCTTGGAAGTTCAACGATTAAAAAACTCCGTGCAAAAAGGATAGGCAGGTAGCTCTTCGGCATTAACCAAATTCACTTCGGGTTTTGCACTGTAGACATAACGATCATACTGAGCGGTCGCACCAATTGCAGCCTCATCCGCGCAGGTCAGACCGACCAGTGCAAGACCCGGTGTAAGAACCAGAGATGCCGCAATGGCTTTCGTATTTTCGCTTGTTTCCTGCCGCTCAAATCTCAATTTCGTATCCCTTGCGGAAGTCTCTGGCCAGCATCGCGGTCGCTTTGGCATCGCCTTTTATCGTCTGCGTAGCGGCGTCCCATTCAATTTGCCGATTCAGACGAATCGCGATGTTGCTCAGGTGGCAAGTGTTGATTGAAGCGATGTGAGTCAAGACGTCGGAAGCTGGTTTCTTGCGACTGGCGATGCAATCGAAGAAGTTGTTGACATGTTCGACGAGTTGTCCGCCATACATGTCTTCCAGCCAACCACCTGGAAGCGGATTGCTGGTGAGATCTTCGATCGGTTTGCCAGCGATCGTGCCGCGGTTGACGAAGATTCGCCCCTCCGTGCCCTCTACCAGAATTCCATTGCGTCCCTCACTGGTGATTTCCATAAGCACGCCGTTGGGAAACTGAACGTGTACAGTGAATCGGTGCGGCGCGTTGTAGCGGTCGTCGAGCGTCGGATTTCCGTCCTCGTCGAAAGGCACTTTCGTTTCGACCATGACCGGCTTGATAATCGTGGGTCCTTGGCCCGGTCCGCATTGGTCGATGATCCATTGTGCGATGTCGACATGGTGAGCGCCCCAGTCCGTCATTTTTCCGCCACTGTATTGCAGCCACCAGCGGAATTCTTTGTGGCAGTTCGAGGCGTCAATGCTGCCGTCGCCGAGGGTGCGGATAAGCGTCTGGCCGTCCTTGCCGTTTTTCAGAAAGCGATAAGGCACGTCTTCGGTCGGCCCTTTCCAGCGGTCCCAATTCAAGGTCGCGGGAGAACCGCCTACCGGAAGTGGCTTGCTGAACGGATTGTGATTAAGGCACACCGTCACTTTCTTGATTTTCCCCAGTCGTCCCGAGTGAGCAATGGCTACCGCTTTCAAGAATAGTTCGTCGGATCGTTGTTGCGTGCCGACCTGCAGTATTCGGCCAGTCTCTTTGACGACTTTGGAGATAATGCGACCTTCGTCGACCGTCAGTGTAAGCGGCTTTTCGCAGTAAACATCCTTACCCGACTTCAGCGCTTCGGCAGAGATCTTTACGTGCCAATGATCCACCGTGCCGCAGATGATCGCGTCGATGTCTTGGCGGTCAATGATCGCTCGATAATCGTCGTAGACGTCGATCTTAGCTTCTCTGCCTTTAGCTGCCATCCGTCTGGTATAGCCCGCCTTGGCGTACGCCGAATGCGAGGTATCGACATCACACACAGCAACGATATCGCCATAGTTTTGCGCGCGGCGTCCATCGCCCATCCCCTGGCCGCCGCAACCGATCACAGCGATTTGCGGACGTTCATTCGGCGTATTGGCGCGAGCGACCGGACTGCTGGAAAAAACTCCCAGCGAAGTGGCCGCAGCCAGAGTAGAAGTCGATTGCAGAAACCGTCGTCGATTAACCTGTGACATGGTGGTTATCCAGTTGAGTGTTCTTTTCAATTGGTAAGGAACTACGGGTACATAACAACTGCCGTAAGCTTCTAGCTTGCGGACGTTTGGGATCGCAAACTGGAAGCTTACGCCACCTAGCGATTCGCTAACACTTGCATGGTTAGCCACTCTGCTGCTAGGCCACTCTGCTGCTAGGCCACTCTGCTGCTAGGCCACTCTGCTGCTAGGCCACTCTGCTGCTAGGCCATGAACTGCTCGATGGCACCAATCTGCGGAAGTTTCTTGCGCGACATCTCCAGGTCGAGATCGCCGTAGTGTTCGGTCGGGTTGCCGTAGGCATTAAGCAGTGTGGTGTACCAGTTACTTAGTGACTTATGACCTTCAGTGGCGTGGAACGGTAGACGGATATAACGCCCGGCAATATCCAGCTTCGATTTGTCACCTGTCATGATCACCATTGGCGCCTCGGTATCGGGCCCATGGTGCCCCGCACCGGTTTCGGGCATGTAGATGATTGTTGTGTTGTCGAACATCGTGCCTTTGCCTTCCGGAACGGATTTCAGTCTGGCGACAATCCTGCCGACCTGAGCCATATGACTGGCCTTAACAATGTCTCTGAGTTCCATATTTTTACTGTGCCCCAAACGGTGAAGATCGACTCGACTCGTATTACCGGGTAACGTTGTAATAGGTGTTGAAAGTTCGTCGATGGTGAAAGTCACGACATTCGTCAACCCTGAGATTAGCGCAGAGATTAAGACATCGGTAAATGCTCCCTGCTTTTCCAAAAGACTGGCGTTGGGACCGCCACCGGCGTGTATCTTATCGATCGTCGGAAGGTTTTTAGAGATCACGTTTGAAAGCGAAGCCACCTTTTCATTTCGCTCTTTGATCGATTGGATTGAATCGACGTGATTGCTGACCTTCATCCGTTCTTTGCCGTCGAGCCCTTTGAGCCTTTTGCCTTCCTGTTCGTGTAGATAATCCAACAGCACGTTGTCTGAGCCAACGGCACCAGGATTAGTCACCGACTTAAAAAGTTCGTCATAGGCGGTTTGAGGATCGGCATAGCAGTAATTTCTTTGGTGCCGCGCCGGGGCGGAATAGCCGGGAACAATGCCCGATCTAAAAGTGCTGTAGTCGCCGGTCAAAGAAAGTTCAACGTGACTGAAAGGAGAGGGAACAAGTTTAGCAAGTTCAAAATCGACAGTGGTTCTTTTGATACCGCTGATCACGTTTCGACCAGCTTTATAAGCTCCCATGCAACCAGAAAAGGAATAGTGACCGCCACCACTCACCGCCATGGATACGCCATGCAAGATCGTCATATTGCTCTTGTGATCCTCTAAGGCTCTTAGCCAGTCCGGAAGCTCGTGCTTGTCGAGATTAGCTTCAAACGCTTCTTTCTTCTCGTCCTTCTTTTTCTCCTCATCTGAAAACGTAGGGAGGGAAAACAGCTTGGGTACGTTGCCGTTGGACTTTCTGATGAAGATAAAACGATGAGGATGCTCACTCGGACGTGCTGTCGCAAGCAGGTGGTTAAACGAAGGCGATAGCGCCAAAGCGCCGGCACCCAATGCGGATGCCCCGAGGAATGTTCTTCTATTGGCCGACATGGTTAGTTCCTTATTGTAGTTTGGGTCTCCGACCCGACAGTTTATCCAATGTCCGGATGGTTTCCCAACCTACTTTTCTCTGCGGTAAATGAATGAGTCGGAGGTCAGCAGCGACACGATCACTGCATCAAAGCTGCCACCACTGTTGACGTAAGCCTGATCTGCATCGATCAAGGTTTTTGAATCGGACAACACTTCGTTACGCCCCATAAAGTAACGGAAGGCGTGACGAACGATTGATTGTCGCACACGTACGGACTTTGCGAGGCGCTGGGTCAGGTCAATCACATCGGCAACTTCGCCATCAAGCGCTTTGTCACCTGTGCCATCCAGATAACCCTTGGCATTAACCGGCAGCGTTTTATAAACGGGCCTACCGTCGATGTGGAGGCCACGTTCGCGCGGCGTTTCCTTGATCAGGTTGTCCGGATGTTCGAGACGTTCCTGCGTGCGGTATCGGCCAAAGTCGTCATAGACCTCGAACGCCACGCCCAGCGGGTTCATCTTTTTATGGCAATTCCAGCAGTACGTTTCGCCGGTCTTTTTTTCGAGCCGCTGGCGCAGTGTCTTGTGATGATCTTCCGGGACCACCGCATCGACCGTGATCGGCACATCGGGAATAGTGCCTGCGAGCAGTTTTTCACGTACCCACTTGCCGCGCCGCACTGGGTCGGTCTCCAAGTTCAGCGAGTGAGCGATCAGCCAAGCCGGGTGGGTGAGCATGCCTTTTCGATTTTCGATCTTCGCCGGCTGGGTCGTGGGATAGTCCCAATTCGCAAAGTCGATACCGAAGAATCTGCCCACATCCGGGCCTCGCATCTGCTGGCCCGTTCGGGTCGAGGCATCGCTTTTATTCCAGTAAGCCATTCCAGTAGCGTCATACGGCGCCGCCGCTTTTTGACCGTTCGCATATCGGAACGTGTAGCTGGTCAGCTGGCTCTTGAATGTCCTAACCCAGTTCTTTCGGCGCGTGGCATTGGTTTCAAAGTCGGGGAACACCGTACCCATCATCTTCATTTCTTTGATAAAGTCCCAGTGCTCGTAAAGCTCTTCTTCGGTGAAGTTTTCCCAATCATAAGCATGGAAGTAGTCGTATATCTTCCTGATTCGATCCGACGCCGCCTGCATCGCTTCGTTGTTGCCCGAGTGGTAGACATAGAATGTTTCCGTTGTTAACAGCCTTTCAAAAACATTCCGATCCTCCTGCAAGATGTGGTCCACCAGCATGTCGGCTTCATCAACTAGGCGGCCTTTAACACCGTCATAGCTCGCCCCATTACTGAATCTCGCATCGTCCTTGAAAATAGTCATGGCCTTTGTGTAGCCAAAGAACTCTCTAAAAAACCGCAGTTTCCTGATCGGCGTATTAGTAATGCTCGAATTAAAGCCGGCCTTCTGAACCGTTTCGTCGATGACGCAATACTGGTCTCTCCTCTTGAGCATGCGAACCACTTCGCGCCGATAGTCTTCTCTTGTATCGAGCTTGCCACGGTTGACCGCGGCGACCAATTCCTCGTCGGGGCTACTGTCGGTGACAGCATACGCCAGGGCATAGCTGGCATCGCGTGGCGACATCATTCGCCTTCCGTGCTCATCCGCCTTCCCTTGGCCGAATTCAATGCGGTAAACCATTTCAGAGCTTAGGATCAGGGTTTCAATCAGTTTGGCGATGGCTTGTTGATTGCCCAATGTTTTCATGTAGGCGTGAGTCAACGCGATGTTCTCTTGTGTCTCTTGCTCCGTTGGCTTTCGCTCATAGATTTTGGCGAAGAGCTCATCCACCAGTTCAACGACCTGCCCTTCATCAGCCTGCCCCGCCGCAACTCGCTCCGCCTTCAACGATTGTTCCCAGTCGTTCATGCACTTGTCGATGATCTGACGGTAACGGTCGCCCTTTTTTCTGTGCTTCAAAATGGACGCCGTGACGATGTCCATTTCCGAATCCGGTAGTGGTTGATAGGCTGCCTGGCGTATGTTTCCCTTGCCTACGTCCTTGTAAATAAGCGCCATATCCCACTGCTTCATCAGGACTTTCATGAGGGTAACGCGCGCCCGAAGTCGCTTCTCATGGACTCCAAAGATAAACCATTCCTTCTCACATTTCTCAATGATCTGCTCGAACGTGACACCTACTTGCTTATACTTGCTAATGCCGCGATAAACGGCCTGCACATCTTCCCCGTATCTAGTTCGCAATAGCTCTAGGTTGGTTCTCTTTATCGGGTTGCCATCCCGATCAGTATCATAATCCGGTATCGGTTCCACTTCTATTCTGACAAACTCTGGCAACAGGGTATCGTTTTTCTTTTTGTAGATGTCCAGCACAACTCGCTCGGCATAGCTGTTCAAGAACTTCTCCCGCGTGCGCAGGGTTTCCCGGTGGTCCAGCTCCATCTTCATGATCCGGTACATGGCGGGGTAATACGATTTCATCGCCTGCTCAGAAGACATATAGCCGGCGATCTTTTTAGCGTTCGAGATCATCGTCAGTAAGTGGCCACCCGTCAGCATGGTGTTGTCGTAATATCGCACGCCGATATTCGTCGGCAGTAGGAAGGGATTGGTGATACTCTGCCGCAGAGTGCCGCCGCCAAATCTCGTGCCCAGATTAACCCCGTTGTCACCGATGACTGACATCCGCTGGCCATCAATGGTTCTAATGCCCTCATAATCAACCAGACGATTGATCTTGACGTTAAAGATAAATTCACTGATCAACCAGCGACGGTTATGGGTGAAACTTGGCGCGTCGACGTATTCACCGGAGTACAGCTTGTCGTGATCGACGTAGTTGCCGTAGGCGGGCAAGCGGAGCTTCTCCTCCAACTTGGATGCGTCGTGCTTGTTGAGTTCCTTCGACACCCAATCCGCCAGTTGGGCATGCTCCGCCGCCGTCAGTTGCTGTTCGTCCTTGGGCGGCATAAATCCGAAGAAGAGTTGCTCTTGGACTCTATTTAACAGCGTGAGACGTTCGTCCTGCCGCATCTTGGACAGCGCATCCAACCGCGCGTTGCCTTCGCTCTCATCATCGCTATGACACTCCAGACATCGGTTGGCGATCACCGCCTGCAGGCTCTTCGGTATCGCGAATGAATCCGCGCCGTGTGCCGGTTCAACAGCATTGACGGAGGTCGCCAGCACAACGCAGGTCGCCAGCACAACGACCGTTGCAATGATCGCCATTCTGCTCAAACGAAAAGATTGCATTATTGGTTTATCCTTCATGTTAATTCCCATATGCCTTATTCACCGCCGCTTCAAGTGCGGTCGAAATTTCGGACCAGTTGTCAATCTCGATCGCTGTGCTTTTGCCCTTGATCGACTGCGGTAAGGAAAGCTTCGGTACCAGCGCCTTACTCGGAACCGTGTAGAAAAAGTGAGGATCCTCGCCACCAAAACGATCCTTCCAGCCGTTGGCTAAGGCCGTTAGTTGCTCGCCAAAATGGGCTCCTTCGTCTTGCGAGAACACTTGCGGGCTGGTGAGGAAAATGACTCCCTTAAAACTACCCGGCGTGAAGGAATGGACCATGATGTTGTAGGTCTGCGACGCCTCACTCGTTACCGAACTGGCCACGGTTGGGTAGCTTCCCCATGGAGCGCCATCCGGAACCGCTTTGGTCGCCATCATCCGAGGAACGTACTGACGCCAGTGTTGCTTCCAGGCCGCAATATAGTTCATGGCGTTGGCATCATAGTATTGATTCCCCGGCAGCACGCTGGCCAGATCCTTGTAATCCGCCATCAAGCTGGGGGCCTGCTTGAGATCTTCGGTAGCAACCCAACTTTTCAATTCAGGATTCGCACCCCCCTTCTCCACCGCATTCTGCATATAAATGATCCCCACGGGCTTTCCAGTTTGGACCTGGATCCGCTGACCAAGAAACTGAGCGAGTCCGCCGTCAGCGTCGGTCCATTCGGAGGCAAAACGGTTCTCGGGCGTTCGAGAGACGCAAATGCTGTAGCGGGAAGGTCTGGGATTTGCAGAGCGTTTGGCCTTGCGATTCATCACTCGCACAATGCCACTGGATTGCTTTACAATGGGAAGTGTCAGCTTCATTTGCGACGCGGCAACAAACCAAACATCTCCGACGACGATGTTTGTGCAGATTCGCTCGTGAGCCACTTCGCCGTCGATCGTAAAGGTCACCTTCAGCGTCTTCGGCTCAGCGCTGGCTTCCATCGGAGGCACTGTCACTCGCCACTCTTTTTGTGTCGACGAGAATCGTGACTGGCCGGGGCCAATTTCGAAAATGGACGGCCCAGGATTAGGACTGACAAGAATCGTTTTTTCGATGCCCGCAAAGCTGAACATAATGACCGCCTCGCCCTCTGCCTCGACCCCGTAGTCGTGCATTACCGAACCCCAGAAAGTAATCGGCTGACCGGCCTGCAGTACCGCATTGTCGCGGAACTGCGTGCTAAGGATGGGCATCTTCCGCCACTCGTTCAACTTACCCACGGTATTGGGATCGATCACTTCGCCGGCGATCTTGAGTTTTTCATCTGGCCATGTTCTCGAGGTGACGAGCCTGTTGTCGTAATAGATAAACGGAGTCGTGGGCAACAGTGCGCGGTTATAGATGTTTGGTTGGAAGCCGATCCCGCCTGTGCCATAGGAAACGCCGCGCGGAGACTTGACCTTAGCGGAGGTGACGATCACTTTGTCGCCATCGATCTTCGCGTTGGCCGGATGCCAAACGCGGTTTTCATCCGCTAGGAAAAACAGCTTCACTTGGTCGTCGCCGCCTTCGATGATGGTTGGGTTTGCAAGACCGTTCCTGCTGTCCGTACCCGTTTCCGCCACGAATAAGCCTCCTTTAGCATGTTCGAAACTGACAACCAGCTTGTTACCCTCAACGGTGTAGGACTTAAACATGGGACCGTCAGCGACGATTTGCTTTCCGTATTGATTCTTCAATGCATGTAAGGCCAGTCGCTGGCCGGGCAGCGTCTTATTTGTGTAATGGATCGCTCCGGTGATATCGATCTGGCTGGCCATCCCCGAATTGGGAATGTCCCGGGCCAGCCAAGTGCCCAACCGCATTTCGGAGGCGCTACCGATGCTAGGCTTATCGAATTCTGAGCCGCCCGGGCAATAAAACTGATGGAAGTAAACAGGAAGTTCGGGTCTGTTCCACAAGGTACGCCAGCCACGGATCATGCTGTGCAGATTGTTGTAGTAAGGAAACCCTTCACCCATGTTGGCGTAGCCTTGGTTCCAGATACAACCGCGAACGGCGAAAGGGATCATTGGATTCATGCGAGCATTGAATAACCAAGAAGCGTCGCGATTGCCGGACAGGTTGCCCGGTGTTTTTGTAGGAATCGCTTTCGCCGATTCGCCATTCTTAGTTCGCTCTTCGTTCTCTTTGAGCGTGTTCTCGATGTCGTGATAAAACTTACTCCACGCCACTTTGTGCTCAGGTGTACTGGGGTCGGTCTGCAAGATTCTTTGGTAGATCGCCTGGGTATACTCGTCCTTCCCGCCAGCGAACCCGCACCGAGGCGTCCACGCTTGGATGGCAGTTTGGCTGAAGGAACAATTCAGAATACCGATGGGAACGCCTAGTTCTTTGTGCAGTTTGTAAGCAAAGGCATAAGCGATTGCACTGGAGTTATCGCCAGCGTTACGCCACTGACCTTCGGCATGCTCGATCGGATGCAGGCAGGCGAAGTAATTTGTCACCAGGGCCTCGCGAATCACGGGTTCCTTTTCTTCGCCCGCAGCGACTCGCTCTGCGATCCCTTTCATTAGCACTCTGCCCACATCACACTTCGAGGCGTTCCACTGCATGTTCGACTGGCCTGACGCCACCCAGACTTCGCCAACCAAAATATTTTTCAAAGTGCGTGTCGCGCCAGTGCCTTCGGTTACCACCATCTCGGCCGGTTCGGCGCTAGCCGAGAGTGGATCGAGTTCGAGCATCCACTTGCCGTCATTGCCTGCGACGGCACTCTTCTTCTGTCCGGCGAATTGCACCGAGACTTTCGTGCCCGATTCGCTCCAGCCCCACACCGGGACTTTCATCTCGCGCTGCAGGATCGCGTCGTCGGCGAAGGGCGTGCCCAGTTCGATAGCGGGTTTGGGTTTTGCCGTGGGCTCGACGGCATTCGCGGCCGAAGCTGGCAGTAGCATCGCTGCCATGAGAGCGAGAATCGCCAATGGCTTGGTGGATTTGTTGTTCATTCTGTATCTGCCGCTGCTACTTTCGAGTTGAGGAAGGTCCGCCGAGCGGAATGGAATTCGCTTCGATGTCTGCGACTAGCTTATTGGCAAGCGCCTGCATCTCTATGACTTTTTCGGGATGGTCCTGCGCTAAGTTTGTTGTCTCCGCGGGATCTTTCTTCAGATCGATGAGCACCGGTCCTTTGTCAGAACCCTGCACTTCCTTAATGTTTCTCAAAAAGAGCTTCCACTGGCCGACGCGGATCGCCTCAAGTTTTGCCCAGCCGTTCCAATACAAGAGATTCGTGCGAGCGTGAACCGCGTTTTTGTTGTTGATCAACGTATTCCAAACATTCACACCGTCGATCTTTGGGCTTGCTTCAGCGGTCGTTTTCAAATCGATACCGCAGGCGTGCGCCAACGTCGGCAACAAGTCGATTGCCGTCGTAAGTTCATCGCTTTCTAGCTTGGCGGGAATAACTCCGGGCCAACGGACGATACATGGAACGCGCGTGCCGCCTTCGAGTGACGACCACTTCAAGCCGCGAAATGGCTTGGCCGACGCCCACTTTTGCTGTCCGGGTTCGGGACCGTTGTCAGAGATAAATACGACAATCGTCTTGCGGTCGAGCGATTCTGTTTCGAGCGTCTTGAGAATCTCGCCGATACGACTATCCAGTTCCTCGACGACATCCCCGTAGGCATCCTTTGACGATTTGCCTTTCCAGTCGGGATGCGCCTGGGCGGGAAAGTGCGGCGCAGTGAACGGTAGGTAGAGAAAGAACGGTTTCGCTCGATTCGACTGAATGAACTTGATCGCTTCGCTCGCGAACTGTTCCGACAGGCGGCGA
>JBLHLE010000012.1:0-20103 GCA_047620805.1 Pirellulaceae bacterium | reverse complement strand
CAATGTCTCGTCGCGATGCAAGATCAGATCCCAGCGTTAACCAGAGCAAATCTAGGTATACTCCCAACAACTTTGTACTGCTCAACCACTAAGCTACCCGTAAGGAGTGTTTTCAAGGCAAATTGGTTCGGGCAAGAACTGCGCGTTTTTTACGAAAGGGGAAAGATATCCGACGGAAATCGCAAATCGCTAAATGACCCTTGAGTTGGGCGAATAGAGACGAAATATCGCTGCGGGAGGGAAAGCGGAATCGTGACAGAGACCGCCTGTTGGCTTATCGGCTACAAGTCGGAGCTGCGACTTATAACTACTTCTCGATTCGGTAGAGATGCGTCTTGGTTCGCAGAATCATGGCGTTGCCTACGATCGCGGGCGAAGCCATAAATCCGCTTTCAAACTTACTGCTAGACAGCAAATTGAACTCCCGACCAGGTGCTATCACGTGAACGTCCCCGTCCATGCTGAAGCAATAAATGCGACCGTCAACGTACACGGGTGAAGCTGCGTTCTCGCCATTTAAACGACTCGACCAAATCACCTCACCCGTCTTCGGTTCGACACACGATGCGACCCCGTTATCGCTGACCATGTACATCAAGCCCTCGACGTATAGCAGGGACGATTTCTTAGGGACAAGCTGTCCGGACTCCCAAACGATCTGCTTGGTAATATCGCCAGTACCATCCGGTTTTACCGCAACCATCCGTCCCATGCCATTTGTAATATAGACTAGGCCATCAGCGTACAGCGGCCGAGCCGACGCGTTCATTCCGCCGTGATAAACGGTCCACAATAACTTGCCGGATCGTGGTTCAAATGTTTCCGTGGCAATCGCCGCTGGACAAATTAACTGCAACTTACCGTTGTGCTTGTAAATCGTTGGAGTGCAATACGCCTTCTTGTTGTCCCCATTGTCCGTCTTGAAATCGAAAGCTCGATCGCGCTTCCAAACGGTTTTACCCGAGGTCTTGTCCATCGCCACTACGTACTGCACATCAAATCCATCAAACTGACAGATCAGCAGATTCTCAAAAACAATCGGCGAAGATGCCGGACCGCGAAAGTGATTGCACGGCAAATCGCGTCGCTCCCACACTTTCTCGCCCGACTTCGTGTCCAGACACGCCGTACCATGAACTCCAAAATGCACATAGACGCGGCCCGCTTCGACAAACGGCGTCGGTGTCGCATAACTATTCAAAGGATGGCAAAACTGAGGATCATCGTTTTCAAAAACTAAAACCTTGTGAATGACAGCGCCTGTCTTCGCGTCCACACAAATAGCAAACATTTGCTTGCCATCTGCGGGTGCCGTCGTCAGCCAAATTTGATTGCCCCAAACTACCGGCGATGACCAACCCTTGCCATCGATCGCAATCTTCCAAGTTACACTCGTGTTGTCATCAAGCTTCAACGGTAGACCAGTAGCGGCCGAATGACCATCGCCCACGGGGCCGCGATACTGATTCCAATAAGCCTCCTCCGCTGCCAAGGCGTTCGCCACAACGGTCAGGTTGGCAGTGATTGCCGCAAGAACGAGCATTAGACCGACGGTTCGTAAGTTAAGCATGGCGGGCCAATCGGGAAGGAGTGAGAACTGGGAGGGAATCAGGAGATCGCGCGAAGCGGCCTACGGCGACCAAGTCGCAGCCCATTCAGTGTAACCCGCTCGGATCTAAGATTCAAAAACTACGACACCATTCTCTGCTCGGACTTCGACGAGCGAGATTTGCCGTATTCATGATCCAAAATCGCTGCGACCGGATCGCAGTCTTCCGTCAGAATCAACTCGTAGTCAAGGATGAGTCCGGTAAGTTGAAGACCAGATATCGCATTGAGTTGAACCTTGCGTGTCTCGCGCTCGAGAAGATAAATAGATAGTTTTCGAGGCATTTTGGAAGTATTAAACATCGGCAGGAGTCCTGGGGCGAGAACTTACGGGAGGCGAGTTGCTGCTAGATTGGTGTGGAGAATGCTGGTGTGGAGAATGCTGGTGTGGAGAATGCTGGTGTGGAGAATGCTGGTGTGGAGAATGCTGGTGGCTTGCACTCAAGGCGAGTCGCACAAAATAGGGCAAATAGAGAATTTAAGCCGTTCTGTGGTCGCGCTGTTCGCGTACAATCTGCGAGCCAACACTAGTCTCCCGAAGGATCGCTTCCGTTACAACAAAATTTCAAGAAAAGATATCTGGCAATTAATGTAACGAGTCGTTGTCGTTGGGAGAATAATTAACAGGGCACTAGAGGCCGGCGATTCTACAAGAGAAAAGCGACAAGAGAAAAGCGACAAGAGAAAATTGACCAGGACAACCGTAACGCCATGGCAGACAAATATTTAAAACCGATGAATTTATCCGCTTCCGAGAGGTTTGCGGTCCTGTGGACCAAGGCGCAGCCAACTGTGTCGGCATTCGTGTCGTCGCTGGTGCCAAACTTTCACCAAGCGGAAGATGTGCTCGACCAGGTCGTGGTAACGCTGATGAGGAAATTTGACCAATACGATCAAGACCGTCCCTTTGTAAACTGGTCGATTGGAATCGCGAAGTTCGAGGTGTTGAAGCACCGTCGCACGATGGCGCGTGATCGCCACGTCTTCTGCGATGAGTTAATTCAGGAGATCAGCGAAGAATACGAAGAAATGTCACTGGAATTGGATCACCGCCGACAGGTGCTAACGAAGTGTTTGGAACAGGTGGAAGGGCGTGGAAAGAAAGCTCTTCAGTTGAGATACTTCGACGACCTGAAACCGGCAGAGATTGCCGAGCGAATGCGCATGGCGGCGGGTGCAGTTCGAGTGATGTTGCACCGGGTCCGCGTGGCCATTCGCAAATGTATGGATCGTCGAGTCGACGGGGAACTGAGTGCCGAATGAGCAACGAAATGCTTCAATACATTCACGATTACCTCGACGGAGAAATCTCCAACGAGGATTCTCAACAGCTTGAGGAGTGGCTGCGCGCCTCGCGCGAGAACGTGCGATCTTTCGTCACCGCGTCGCACATCCACCGACAGCTGCGAGATCTGACGATTGGCGACGCGGCTCACCGATCGTTAACTCCAATCAACGAAATGCCGCTGGTTAGGCGGCAGGAGAACCGCTCGACACTGTACATTTCACTCACCGTCATCACTCTTGTACTTCTACTAATCAGCGGCTCAGTTTTTTACCCACAGTTGTTCCATGACGTAGCGCCGCAAGCGCCTGCCGAGAAATACGCTCAGCTGACTGGCGATGTCGAATGTACTTGGGTTCAAGCGCCGCCCGAAGTGATTACTCCCAACTCGGTGGTCAAACTCGCCGCCGGTGTGGCGCGATTCACGATCGGCAATCAAACTGATCTCTTGCTGGAAGGCCCAGCCGAACTTGTCGTTATTTCTAAGTCATCCGTGCGACTCAACTCGGGTCGAGTTTGGGTTCATGTTAACAAAAGCGTTCCTGGTTTTACGGTCTTCACGCCTGGCGCGTTAGTGGAAGACGTCGGAACGACATTTGGAGTACACGCTAGGTCGGACCAAGTCACGGAAGTCCATGTTGAAACGGGGCTCGTTTACGCTGCACTCACCGACATGAAAGGCGTGGCCATACCGAACAAGAAAGTTCCCGTTCGCGAGAACGCTGGCGTTTTGTTGGACGTTCGCCGTCTAAACATTCATTTTATCAATGCCTTGCCTGGACAATTCGTTCGCGAACTGGCGAATCGAAAAACTGCACCGATCGTTCTCCATTATGAAATGTCTGGCACCGCTTCATGGAAGAGTCTGAACTGTAGTTCCACGCAGCGATTGAAACTTCCCGAGACCAACGAGAGCAAATACGTCGTGGAATACGACTTCCGCTTATTCGAAGCAGGCGAATACGCGACGTGGTTTTACGGAACGGGACCGCATAGCTTCAGCGACTCAATCATGCTCGAATTGATCCAAGTAGTTAAACCTCAAACGGAAGACCAGCTGGAAATTCCGATTGCCATGAGAAATCATGTTGGAGTGAATCCCAACGGTAAATTGCGATGGCAGCAGCTGACTTGGGACGACGTCGGCAAGTCAATTACACTAGATCCAGGACACTACCGATTGCGAGTTCACGCGCGCGAGATAGAAGAGACTCTCGAACGCGTCGTGATTCAACTCGACAGTCAACCTTCACCGGCTGAAAACGGAGCTCCCCTGCAATCGATGCGTTCTGGCGAACCGCCACAGGGCAGCTAAACTGCTCTCGCTAAACTGCTCTCGCTAAACTGCTCTCGCTAAACTGCTCTCGCCTTTCGCTAAAGCCGAACTATGCAAACGTCATACCTGATACTCATTGCGACTGGCATTCTGATCGGTACATTCATGGGCTGGCTGCTCCGCGGTCTGTACTTGTCTGCCGAGTACCGCGCGATGGAGCGGGTGTTGCAACAAGTCCTGAAAGACAGGAATAAATAAGTCGCGCTGTCACCAGGGCGACCCGTTTCCAGCGCGACCCGTTTCCAGCGCAACCCGTTTTCAGCGCAGCTTATATCGGATTAGCGAAAGCGGATGGGAGTCAAAATCTACCCACCGCTTGTCAGCGTAGCAGCGACTTCTTCCATCACTTGCTCTTCGACGCGACTAATTGCAAACATCCCCAGATGCCCACCGCTCGCCGCGGCAATTCGCCAGGCCTTGGCCAAGATGTCTACTTGATACGCATAGGCATGGTGGTCGCTAAGCGCGTCGACTCTTGAAACCAAGTAGGTTTCGGCAGCCTCGATCAATTCTGCGGATGGAGGTGTTACGATCCACTTCTTGAGTGCCTCGTAGCCTCGATTACCAATGCCATCGTTTTTGGCGGCTTCGAGGATTGCAATTCGTTCCGCTGAATCGAGTTCTTCATCAGCCCAACCGACTTGCAACGAAGGTACGTATTCGAGCACCTTCAAATTTGATGAATCCACGTTCGCTTCCAAGAGAACACTCAAGACATCTGTCTTGTCGATTCCAGTCGCCAGCGCTAATTCGCAGCGAACTTCGTCTTGCGATTTCACTTCCACCACCACGGGCCGCAGCACACTGCGATGCGTCGTTGTCGTTTCGGCCGTAATCGAAACATCGGAATCGATATGTGTGTCTAACTTGCGTACTGTCATGTGCCCACTCCCTTCGAGAAATTCGGTGTGGTAAGAACACACCGAGAAAGCGTATTTGAGATAGCAACCGCTTACTGCTCGTTAAGAGATTTTCGCCTAGCCAGACATAGTATTATCGCAAATCGCAACCGATTCTTGTTCCTTGGATCCATCACAAGAAGCTGAGTTGCCAGCGACGGACCGCCTGAACTCTGGCAAGCCCAAACGGCAATCACAGTCAACCCAGCGACTTTTACGTGGGGGGAGACTCGGAGAATCTATGAGTTGCGTGCGAACAGCGCAACTTCAAAACTAGCGCATCGGGGTACGAAAAGAGCGCCGTTTACCATGGTCCCAGTGGTCTATCCGCACTGAGGAATCTGAGCCAACTCAGCTGCGGGTTCCGACGTGCCAGCGCCAATGGAAACGGGAAATCTCTCCGATAAGAACACGACCACCGGAACGAGGAACAGGTAGATCGAGGGCAGCAAGAACCTGTTTCCAATCGAACTCGCTTCCCAATAGGGGTATGAGAAGATGACCAGACAGTTCAACAACGCAACGCCACCGACGCAGAAGAAAAAGCGCTGTCCCACGTGCTTTCGCAAGTATAAGAAAGCCAGCGGTAGGAAGAGCAAGAACATGTTATAGCGAAACAATCCGTTGGGCTGACCAAGCAGCTTCGCCCACAGGTCGTGAAAAAGTATGAAGCCATCTACATAATGAGCTTCGCGACCAATCGTGACTTCACCCGCGACGAACTGCGGAAGGCGGAGATAAGAGCAGGCCAACGGATGCCCCCAAATCCAAGCGTTCGTAATGAGCAAGACTCCCACTCCAGCGGCAAGACCGCCGAATGCCAATGTCATATTACGTCGCGAAATGGATGTTTTCATCAACCAAGGCACGATCATCAACGGCAAAAAGATCGCATTCGTCGGACGCACCATGAGACTCAGTGCCAACAATAGATTACCTAAGAACGGTCGCTCAAACGATCGTTCGAATCCAACGACAATTAACATCGCGGCCAGCAGATCGTAGGACATGCTGTAGGATGAGTAGATAGTTGAAGTGCCGACAAATACCGCGACCAGCGTATAGAGACCAGTATCTCGACTGCTAAATCGGCTGGTCAGCCGGAACAGCGAATGGACGATAGCCAAGATGATCAATTGATTCAGCAGCCAAAAGCCAAACCAGCCAAACATTCCGTACATGGGCGCTGCGATAAACGCCAGCATGAGGCAGTGCTTCGGCACCAAGCGACCGTCGCCACCCACCGAAAACACGTCTTGAACGTAGGCCTTGTTATCAGATTTCGAGAGAGCCTTCAGTTCGTCGTACAGTTTGTAATACGACGGCTGTTCGATAGTTTGATGCTCCCAAATGGAGATTGCAGTTTCGGCGACGCGAAGGCTCGGATTCTGAAAGAATAGCGGCCGACCTTTGGCAAACATCGACAGACCAAACACAATCAACAAGAACGTTGCTCCACCAAGCAGCACCCAACACTTGCCGGGCCGCGATGTCTGATTTCGTCCAACATCGTTACTCACGTTGTGTTTCCTGTCTTGAAAACCGAATTGCCCAAACTACGTTGCCAGCTAGACAGCGCATGACTATGGAAACTCTAGCTTTCGAATTACCTATACCGCGCGTAATAATTGGTAGATTCCGACTAAGATGCACGGTTCAATGGCTCTATTCGGCTCTCAAACCTTCGCCTGCTGCCAACCGCCATGCAAGAATCTCGCCAGCAAGACCACGCTGCGAATCAGGACGTCGGCGAGCATTGCATACCAGGCGCCTGCCACTCCCATTCCCAAACCGGATAGCGGTTCGCCGCCAATGTAAATTGGTAAAGTTTCCCACGCAAAGTAACAAGCGAAGGGGATGCGAATCAGCACAAAACCGACGATGGTAACTCCCATCGCGAACCGCGTATCACCTGCTCCGCGAAATGCTCCAGCAAAAACCATCGTCATAGCGAGTGACGGCATCGAGAAGGCGACGATTTTCAGAAGAGACGTAGTCTGAACTGCGGTTGGGTCCAGCGCATTTCCGGTAAAGAATGCGGTGAGATAGCCGCCGCCAAAATAGAATGCTAGCGCAGCGGTACTCATGATTAACATCGCCGCCCACATCGCAGAGAGAACGCAAGCCGATGCCCGCTTGGGATCTCTGGCTCCCAAGAACTGCCCCGCCAGTGTGGACGCCGCGACTTGAAAAGCAGCTCCCGGCAAATATGCCAGTGCTTCGATCTGCACACCTAAACCATGCGCCGCCGCGCTTTCATTTCCGAGTTCATTGATGATTCGCACGTAACAAAGATGACACGTCAGATTCATCGCCACGTCGAAACCACCTGGCAAGCCAACTCGCAACACGCGCCGCATCAGTTCGCGATCGATCGAGAGCGTCGGCCAGACGCCACCGGCTTTGGAATCTGCAAAGAAAAACGTGCGACTAACAAAGAACAGCAATACGACGCCGCCAACCGCATGGCCAACTGCGGTTCCGATTGCCAAACCGTCCCAACCGAGTTTCGGAAATGGTCCCCAGCCAGTCACCAACGGGGCGCTTATCGCCAAGTTCACTATGACCACGATGGCCGATGCCAGAAAACCACTGTACGTGTCACCGGCTCCGCGGAGACACGCGGCGCCAATTTGTTCGAACATGATTAGCGGGACGACCAACGTCGCGATCCACAAATAACGCGAGGCCAAGATTGCGGCTTCCGATTGCAAACCGAGTAGCCGAACAAACGAATCGCCGCCCCACAGCAGCAACACCACTGCTGCCAACGAGATCCCCGTACCGAGCAGGCACGATTGCCACGCGACACGAGACGCGGTGCTGCGATTACCAGCGCCTACTTCTCGAGCCACGACTGCTGTAGATCCAATCGCAATCGCCGCAAACATACAGGGCAACATCCACATCAGATACGCCATCAAACCCATCGCCGCCTTCGGCACCGCGCCAGGCAGGTAGCGACTGACCAGCCACCAATCCGTGTATCCAACCATCAACCGCAGCAACTCTTCTGCCAATACGGGCAGTGCCAATCGCAACATCGGCCGGAAGGAGCCTGTCGATTCGGTTAGTGAACTATTCAAAGCACGGATTATTCAATTGGAAGGCGGGGGTCAAGATCTAGGCTCATTGTCTCTCGTCGCCAAGAAATGCAAAAGGAGACAAGCCGATGCGACCTGTCTCCTTCGATTGTTCTGATTGTCGTCGGCGACTATGCTGCGGCTAGTTGCTCGCGTGCTTCTTCGACGATGGTCGTGAAGGCTTCGGGATCGTGAATTGCGAGTTCCGAAAGCTGTTTACGATCCAGGACGATACCGGCCTTGATCAAGCCGTGAATGAATTGGCTGTATCGCATTCCGCGTTCGCGGCAAGCGGCGTTGATACGAGTGATCCACAATTTGCGGAATTCGCGTTTGCGAACTCGACGATCGCGGAAAGCGTAAACGCCGGCGCGAATGAGTGTTTCTTTAACAGTACGAAGCAACTTACTACGTCCACCGACGTAACCTTTTGCTCGCTTAAAGAGTCGACGTTTTGCTTGACGTCGAGCTGCACCTTTACGTGTTCTCATGATTTCTCCTTGGGACTCGTCAGGCCCTTTCCGTTAGGAAAGCGTTCTACCGCCCACGTGTCAGTGTCGTTGTCAGTGTCAGTGTCAGTGTCGTTGTCGTTGTCGTTGTCAGTGTCTTACCGCGACGTTTCGCGATAGATTCGTTCAACCAAAAAAGCTGTGTCGACAATTAGTAGCTGTATCCAGCCAACGCGCGTTGGATAGATTTTTCCATGTTTTTGTCTACGCAGGATGTACCACGCAAGTTACGCCTTCGTTTGTTGCTCATGCGCGCTTGAAGGTGGCTCGTGCCCGTGGATCGGTGTTTGGCCTTTCCCTTTGCCGTCAACCGAAATCGCTTTTTGGTTCCCTTGTGCGTCTTTTGTTTTGGCATGGGATACCTACCTATTTTGTGCAAATACGTAATTGGAAACGCGATATTCTAAGGTTTCTCGGCTGAATTCGGAAGGGGGATTAACACGATTGCTAAAATCTTTTGATTTAAGCACTTGAGATAGATGGCGGGGCGAAAATAGAGCTCCCAAAATCGTCACCACCAACCTCTTCTCAGCCGTTACAATGGCAGGAAACCGACGGTAACCCGTTTCCCAATGGAATGTTCGGGCAAACCCGTTCCCTGACTTCCCTGCTCATAACGCACCGCCCAATCCTGCCACCCACCCCGAACTAAGATTATGCTCACTGGCGACCTCATAATCCGCTGGACGATCCGACTCGCCATGCTGCTCTATACTCTGGCAGTCTGTGGGCAGCTGGCGTCCGTTCAACTTCCCTCGACTTCCAATTTCTGGCGAATCAATCGCTGGCTGTGGACCGCCGGGAGCCTCGTCTTTCTGACGCACGTGGTCACCGCATTCCACTATCACCACCATTGGGACCACGCTCACGCGCTCGCGGAAACCGCCCAAGAAACTCAGGCTACGATCGGCTGGGCGTTTGGAGAGGGAATCTATTTCAGTTATCTGTTCACGCTGCTGTGGCTGGCCGACACTGCTTGGTGGTGGGTCGGCCCGCAGTCGTATCGCTCGCGTCCACTCTGGCAGTCGCTAACGATTCATGTCTACTTGTTCTTCATCGCCATAAACGGCACAGTTATTTTCGAAGCGGGCATGACGCGAACGGGAGGGATCATCGCCAGTGTAATATTCGCACTGTTGATCGCGCGGTGTCTGTTGATGAGAACTGCTACAAAAGCTGGACCAAGACTAACTGGCGAGGTTGAGTGAATGGACTCGAGCGAAATGAAAATCGCTTACATCACATCCGGTGCTGCGGGCATGTTCTGTGGCAGCTGCATGCACGACAATACGCTCGCCCGTGCGCTGGCACGCAAGAATGTAGACATTCAACTAATCCCGACCTATACGCCGATTCGTACCGACGAGGAAGACGTCAGTATGGACCGCGTCTTCTTCGGCGGCATCAATGTTTTTCTGCAACAGAAGATACCTCTCTTCCGATACCTCCCGGCCCTCTTCGATCGGTGGTTCGATAACCCTCGCCTGCTTAAATGGGTTTCGTCGCGAGCCATGGAAACCAGCGCTAAAGAACTCGGAGCTCTCACGGTCTCGATGCTCAAAGGCCGCTCGGGATACCAGAAAAAGGAAATTCGGCAACTCGTTCACTGGCTGCAATCTACGGTTAAGCCCGACCTCGTTGTGTTCAGCAACATGCTGGTTGCCGGCTGTATTCCAGCGATCAAGGAAGCGCTAAATATCCCGGTGTTAGTAACGCTTCAGGGAGACGACATCTTTCTCGATGATTTGCCCGAACCGTATCGATCACAATCGCTCAATGAGATTCGCCGCTTGGTAAGTGATGTCGACGGGTTCGTCGTCAACAGCGATTACTACGGCCAGCATATGTCGGAGTGCTTTGAGATTCCCAGCGAGAAGTTGAACGTACTGCCGTTGGGGATCGATACACATGGGTTTCCTGCGGAGTTTCCATCGCGTGAACGAGGAGCTGTCAAAACGGTTGGGTACCTGGCGCGACTGGCACCGGAAAAAGGATTGCACGTCTTGGTAGACGCTTTCCTACATCTCCGCAAAACCGACGACAAAACACAGCTCCGAATTGCCGGATGGCTCGGTCCACAAAACGAAAACTATGCCGAACAACAGTTCGCGAAGTTGCGCGATGCGGGTTTGGAGTCGGCGTTCGAATACGTCGGTTCAATCGACCGCCACGAAAAAATTGACTTTCTCTCCAAACTCGACGTCCTATCCGTTCCAACGACTTACCGAGAACCAAAAGGGTTGTTCGTATTGGAGGCTCTCGCCGCGGGCGTCCCAGTTGTCCAACCAAATCACGGCGCGTTTCCAGAACTGCTTGCCGCTGTTGGCGGTGGCCGTATGGTCGAACCCAACAATCCACTTCAGCTCGCCGCAGCAATTGCCGCACTATTGGCGGATGATGAAGCTCGATTCGAATTGGCTCGAGCGGGACACCGCGAGGTTCACCAGCGTTGCAATGCGGACGCGATGGCGGAAACGGCGCTCAATTTGTATCGTTCGTTCACGACAAAAGATTAAACAACTGACTTAGGGCCGCGACCTGGCGGGTTGGAACGTGGAAGTTCATTGACTACGGCGGTGAACATCAGGTGGCGGAAAGGTCTTCACCTCGTGAAAGTCTTCGCCACCGCTCAGACTGCTCGGGCGTCAGAACTTTTTGCACTTTCGATCGCAATCGATTCCGTTCTCGAATCGAGGCGTCGCTCCAAGCCGGCAACGTACTGGGTCGCAGGTCTTTGTAGAGCTCAGAGAGCTGGGCTCTTGCGCCGCTGATAATTCCTTTGATTTCTTCCACCTGTGAATCGTCCAATTCCAATTTGTCCTGCAAATCGCTTCGCAATAGCGTCTGGACACTGTCAAGTGTTTCGCGGAGACGGTTTTCAATGTCCGTTTTCGCAACACGCTGCTCGAGATCGAACGATACTTCGGTAACGTCCAGATCGGCAGACTCAACCGCGGCAACAATGTCTTCGCCGCCTCGAAGCATAAAGTAGCCAACAATCAGCAACGGTACCAAAGCGACAACCGCTAGAACGCCAACAGAAACCGGACTTGATTTTCCGTTGCCAAAGAGTTGACCAAATCGGGCGCTGATAAGTTGAAAGATCGAGGCGTTGTTTGCGTCGTAAAAGAGGTCGCGTCCCCATTCAATTCCGAGAGTTGCTTCGCCACCTATTTCTTCAAAACGCTTAACTATCCCCTCGTGCCACCCGGAATGGATGTATAGCAAAAGAATATCGCCCTCGGAAACTTTAACTCCCGCTGGTAGGACTAGCTGGCATCCAACTGCAGATTGGTCAATGAGTTGTCCTTCGAATTGGCGGCCGTTAATTGAAACTGTCGCCATTTCTAAACCGTCGGGAACAGTGCATCGCCATGCATGTCGTCGTTCAGCCACGATGTTAAACCTCGCAAATTCAGTTCCTGGAGCCGCCCCACCATTTAAAACGTACGTCAACAATTCGAAACTCGCTGACTATTTCGCGTGCCTACATTGGATAATCGAAATAACCATTTGCGTTTTTGAGGCAGTACAGTGTAAAATACTGTGTTTTACACAGAATTTGCGGGTTAGGCAGCCAAACCAGAATTGGGCACCAACTCGAGCAACTAGGCATCTTTTTTGGGAGGTACGACTCATGCACACGCGATGGTCGTCAACGTTACTACTGTCCATGGTTGCAGTTATTGCGATACAGCAAGCAGCCGACGCCGGTCCCTTCAAGCGCCGATTGGATCGCCGCCAGTCCGAAATCGAGTCCAATGTGGGAGCTCGCTTGAAAACCAAGATGGGCAACGATATCAATCGCGAGATGGGTATCGTCAGTGAAAATCTTGAGGAATCGAACCAATTGCAGTTTGAGGGCCTCAGTGCCAAACAAGCAGCAGAATTTCAGACCCAAACCGAGCAGCTGAATGTTGCTGGCCAGGAACTAAAGACCGCCGGCGAGCAACTCAAGGCCCTGATACTCGCTGATTTCGCCAAGCTTCGCGCCGAATCGCAAGCTCTTGTAGCGGCGGAAGCCAAAAAGCTCGAAGAACAAACTTCGCAGCACATCAAAACGATGCAAACAGCTGCCGAAAAGAAGATTGCCGATGAATCCAAACGTCTCGAAGATATCGTCGCCAACTCCGTCAAAACAATGAAGACCGCCGCGGCCGACGAATTGGCGATGGCACTGGAAATTCTTCGAAAACAGTCGGACGTGCAATCCAAGAAATTGGATGACCAACTCGCCAAAATCCCAGAGGTAGTCAACGCCCGCGTCGACTCGCTGCGAACCAACTTGATGCCGGAGATTTCAGCTGCCATTAAGCAGGAAGTCAGCGACGCGATGCCCAAACCGGAAGACAAATCACCGGAACCGGAAACCCCCGAAAACGCTATCGTCGAACCGACCGTCACGCCACAAGAGCAAAAGAAGGCTGACGGCGAAGGAAACGATGACGAAGGAAACGAAAGCGAAGGAAACGAAGGAAACGAAAGCGACGATTCCTAAACGCGTCGTCACAATAAATCCAATCAACATTTCCACTCAACATTTCCACTCAACGGCTGACAGCCATCCCGGTTGTCGGCCGTTCTTCGTTCTTGGTCTATCAAACCTTCGCGGTTTGAATATCCAGCCTTTGAACGCTCCTTAGCGCTATGCCGACTCGATGACGCGATCCGTTCGCAATGGTCTTAACGGTTCTGCGATTTCATCCGCCCACCTCCGTCCAAACGATCTCAGCCCCCAACGAAGAGACTGCGAGCTATGCTTTTGGGTAACAAGATCCTTAACTCGGCAGCGACAAACCGTCACCCTACCGCGAACTCTCCGTTCAGTTTGACTTCATGGACAAGACCGCAATTCAACGCCGCTCGACGTATCCGATTCTGCTCGGTGTTGCCGCATCGATCGTGTATTTCAACAGCCTTACCGCGCCATTCGTGCTCGACGACATTCGTTTCATTTTTCACTCGGACTGGATCGACCAAATCTGGCCGCTTCATGCCGAGGTCCTTGGAACTCGACGTCCTTTGCTGTTCCTTTCCCTGATCTTAAATCACGCCATCGGCGGTAAAGGCGTGCTCGGCTATCACCTGTTTAATATCCTGGTCCACATCGCCACTGCGATTACGTTCTTTGCACTCGGCCGACGACTGCTATTGCGCCTCGACTACGATAAGCAGCGAAGCGAACTAGTGGCCTTTGGCGTCAGTCTAGTTTGGACAGTCCACCCGCTGTTGACGCAATCGGTGACGTATATTGTCCAGCGCGGCGAGTCGATGGCTGCATTGGCGATGCTCATCGGACTACTCGCTTTCGCCCAAGGCAGTGGTGATGCAAAGCGCTGGAAACGCTGGTGGATGGTTCCAGTAGCATTTGCAGCTGGCATTTTCAGCAAGGAAACCGCGGGCATCTTCCCAATACTTCTCGTGCTATTTGACTGGACTTTTCACTCTAAATCCTGCCGCGAAATGTGGGCCCACCACAAGTGGGTATATGCATCGCTGCTGCCCATCGCTTTGTTTTTCGCTGTGCGACTGATCGACCAAGGCCCGCACCCGACAACTGGATTCAGTCTCAAGACGATAACGCCGTTGGAATACTCTCTTTCCCAACCGCTGATCATTCTGCATTACCTATCGTTGTCGTTCTATCCTGACGTTCTATGTCTGGACTATTGGTGGGAACCCAATTTGACTTGGTTCTGTGTGGCTCCGCCGGTCATCCTATTGACCGCGTTCTTCGCGGCTTGTGTCGTGGGCCTCGCGTGGCGGCATCCGGCGGGCTTTGTGGGAATGTCGTTCTTCGTTCTGCTGGCGCCTTCCTCCAGCATCATACCGATCAAAGACTTGGCCGTCGAACATCGCATGTATTTGCCATTGGCATGCGTTATCGCATTGTTCATGGTGGGAGCAGAATACGTCATAAGTCAAGTAGCAGCGCGGAGGGGATGTGGAGGTTACTCCGTTATGATCTATCAAGTCTTATTGCTCGTCATCGCGTTACCGCTAAGCTACCGAACGGTTCTGCGCAATTCCGACTACCGATCAGTCATCTCTATTTGGAAGCAGACGATTGAGACGCGGCCGTTCAATCCACGAGCGCACAGCAACTACGCGATCGCGCTGCACCGACAGGGCAGAACCGAAGAGGCGTTAGAGCACTTGTATCTTGCGCAGTGGAACACACAAATTGTCGGATCCGAACTACAAAGTCGATACTGTGCACTCGGATCGACGCTGGGTGAAATCGCGCGCTACGAAAAGGCGGCTTTCTACCTCCAACGCGCCATCGATCTACACAACGATTCCGCCCGCGGACACAATAACTTAGGAGCAATCTACCAACATCTTGGCAAATCGGATCTGGCAGAACACCACTTTCGCGAGGCCATTCGCCTGCGGAAAAAGGATCCTCTACCACGAGCCAACCTGGCTCGAGTACTTGTGGATAGCGGACAACTTGACGAAGCAGATGTCGAATTGCAGCAGGCGTTACAACTAAACCCAGAATTGTTATTGTCACAGCGGACGTTGGTGCATCTGCGATTCGCTCGGGGCGAGGTCGATCTGGCGATGGAGTTACTGGATGGCTTGATCGCGAAACACCCCAAGGCATACGGTTTGAAACACGACTTCGCCATGGCCCTGGCAACTGACGACAACCCAACGCAGGCCGACATCAAACGGTCAATTGAAATTGCCGTGCAACTCCAAATCCAACTGCAGGATTCATTCGACGCCCCGCGGGCGAGCAATCTTCTGGCCGTCGCGCGAGCAGCGAACGGCGAATTCGCAGCGGCCATCGAAGCATCCGACCAAGCAATCGCCGCAGCGCGAACTAACGAGCAGTTTCATCTCGCTCGAGAATTTGAAGAAGACCGCGAACTGTTTGCCAGCGGCAAACGAGTTCACTAACGGCCGAAGACGAAGTGGCATGAGCGTCCCCATCGTGGAGAAGTTCCACAAATGGTCCCTAAAAGACGCCGTTAATGCGAGCCCGGCTACCGCCGCCAGCTGCTGTGCCGTTGGCGCCGTTGGCGTTGACGGTCGAGTCGGTTGCCTTGCCGTCTTTGATGCTCCAATATCCCTGATCGACACCGTTTGCCCGACTGCAAATCGGGCTACGATTCCGCGCCTCCGAATTCAAAAGAATAAATCCACTTGACTTGACGAATTCATTCGTCTACTTTAACGAAAGAATTCGTCAGTGCGGCGGAATCGGGTAAGCGAGTGGTTTATTGCGAGTGAGATTGATGGCGAGACGGACTTCATCACAGCCGACGGAAGTGGAGCTGCAGATTCTCGGAGTTCTCTGGGAGCAAGGCTCGGCGACAGTACGGCAAGTGCATCAGCATCTGACGGCAACCCGCGACACGGGTTACTCGACGACTCTCAAAATGATGCAGGTCATGCTGGAGAAGGGGCTATTGGTTCGCGACGAATCGGTTCGCCCGCAGATTTATCAAGCTGCCAAATCGAAAGAACTTACTCAATTGCAGATGGTTGACGATTTGGCTCAACGCGCCTTTCACGGGTCCGCAATGCGGCTGGTGATGCGGATGGTTTCATCGGGACGCCTTTCCGCCGGTGAACTTGAGGAGATTCAAAAACTCGCCGAACTGGCAGAAGGAGAAGAATCATGAACGCACTTTCCAACGAACTGGTTTGGCGTCTCGGCTGGACCCTGATTCACTCGATCTGGCAAATTGTTGGGATCGCATGTTTTGTCGGCGTTTCGCTATCGCTGCTTTCTCGAAAATTTGCCAGCCTGCGATACGGCATTGCCTGCTTGGGACTGGCCTCGCTATACATTGCTTCCATCGTGACATTCGTGATTCTGCCGTCCCCTGCGGAGTCAGAGATCTCACTGGCAGCACCGCAAGGTAACGCGATTGCTGTGCAAACACCGACGATTTCGGCAGCAGCGACTTCAGCCGACGCGGTAGTCGGATCCGAAAACGAAGTAACGACGGCCCCGCTAACACCCACAGTCGCGACATCGCTTCTCGGCTCGAACGGTGGTCGGCCTGGCGGGCTCCAATCGCATTGGCATCAGTGGTTGGTCGTCGCCTGGGGGATAGGCGTCGTCGCGTTGGGCATTTGTAATATGGGGGGATGGATTGCAGTCCAGCGTCTGCGTTGCCGTGGCAGGTTGACGGTACCTGCGCAGATTCAATCGCAGCTGCTCGCGTTAATCCACCGCATGAAAATTCGTCAATCTGTATCGATTGCACAGTCGCTTTTGGTCGACGTGCCGGTGGTGATTGGTTTCTTTCGCCCCGTTATTTTGCTACCGGCGAGCATTCTCAGCGGGATACCGGCAGTGCAATTGGACGCGATACTCGCGCACGAGCTGGCGCATATTCGACGGCGCGATTACTTTGTCAACTTGCTGCAAACGCTAACGGAGTCGCTATTCTTTTACCATCCAGCTGTTTGGTTGATTTCTCGCCAGATCCGCATCGAGCGCGAATTCTGTTGCGACGACGAGGCGATCGCAGTTTGTGGTGACCGAGCTTCCTTCGTCCAGGCCTTGGCGGCAGTCGAGCGCTTCCGAGGCACACGTGAAAAAGCGCCCAGATATGCGCTATCGATGGGTGGCGAATCGCCCGGACTTACACTCCTCCGCGCTCGACGAGTCATGGGGCGGGAGCAACCGTCATCGTCGAAAGGCCTGGCGGGCATTTGTTCGATTTTGTTAGCAATAGTTATTGGCGTCTCCATGACAACAATACGCGGGGATGCAACTGAGCCGCAGAATTCAGATCAAAAAGGGGATGAAATCAAGAACGAAGGCGTGGATCGAAGCGCTGTTAAATCGAAAATCGATCCCAGCGACTTCCGTCTGGATGTGATTTACAGTGGCGAGTCGGATAAGCCGTTCTACAATTACACATTCTCCACAAGCCGCGTCAAACTTGAACGCGACTTATTCTGGCAACTCGATCAGGGCCAAGCCGAAAACGACCCAAAGCTTCAACGAATTCTCTCCTGGTTGGATAGATCAGGTTTCTTCCAACAAGTTGATAAATCGGACGTCGCCAATCCCGAGTTATCCCGCTCTGAGTTATCCAGTCGCTACATTTTACGAGTTACTTCTCGCGGAAAAGTGTATCAAGAGGATCTAAGTTGGGGGCCGGGGACGCTGCTGCGACTGCAAAGCCTGCGAGATGCATTGGCCAACAACGATGTTGCGTCTCCAACGCAGCTCGACCTGCTACTTGGTCGGATCACCGGCTACAGCAAAAGGTGGCGGGAGGGATGGAGCGAAAGTGATCTTAAATGGCGGCTTTCGCTTGAAAAGGACGTCATTGCAGACCGATCCCCAATCAACGTCACCTTGAACGTCGAAAATGTCGGTCAGCAGAGTCAACAATACGGCCGACACGCGGTTTCTGCGAGTCGCTACGAAGTTCGCGTTTTTGATCGATATGGGCGAGCAGCGCCTTATGTCGGCGGACACTCACAAGTGAGGGAGCATCGAGACACACTCGCCGCAGGCAAGACGGCGACCATCGAATCGTTTGATGTGGCGCAAAAATACTATTTGCGGCGACCGGGCAAATACACTGTCTGTTACGTAAATGTCAATGGCGGGCAGTCGAACGCTGTCGAATTCGAAGTAACTCGGCGACCCAATGCGCCCGATGACGGAAACTTAGTCGGACGCCTGCTGCCGCTGGTCCACAACAAATGGGACCTCTCGACTGCTATGGGTTCCCCGGGAAAGGTTCACCCGGGCAGCAATTTTGAAGAAGTCGTAGGACATCAAGTGGTCTTTCGAGACATGCACAGTAGTTCGATACGCGACATCGCGCTGATCTGGTTTTGGTTCACCGAGGAAAAATCGCCGCCACTCGACGGCGAACCGGCAGCGTATCCACCGCCCAGTGAATACCACGGCAAGTTTGATCGCTGGCACGTTTACGCCCACATCCCGGAAAAATCGTTGCAACGATGGCCAACGATTCTGGACGACGTAAAGCGAGCCCTCGGCAAACCCGTGGACGTCCGACCATTGGAAGCGACTCTCAATCAACGCCCGACCGACTTCGAATTTCTTCGCGGTGTAACTTCGGCAACTCAGGCAGAAAAACCTGTAGACGAACAACCTGATAACCAGCAACCTGATAACCAGCAACCCGACGAAGCGATCAAGAAGATCGAGAAGATCGAGAACCGGCAAACTAAAAAAGTAGGTGCGGCAGTTGTGGAGACGTACCACTACGATGGCGAAGTACATGCGTCGATTCATCGCGTCACCGACGAAGCACTAGCCACGCTCGCAGGACGCACTGACATCAACGTGCTGCGACTCCTAGAGGACACTCCATTTGGTAGAGGGCTGGTAAGCAACGAGCCTCCTCCCAGTGGCCTGACGGATGACGGTCTTCGGCACGTCGTTGGCATGAAGAATCTGCGACTCCTCGCCTTGCCAAGCCGCGGCATTAGCGACAAAGGCCTGGTGCATTTTAAGGACATGACTCACCTTGAAGAACTTTGGCTGGACTTCCTCCCGCTTACCGACGCGGGCACTGTGCATCTAAAGGGACTAACTCAATTGAAGGTATTGCGGTTTTTCCAGGCTAAGCTCACCGATGCTGGCATGCAAAATTTCAGCGAGATGCTCAATCTTGAGGATCTGCAGCTTGGGCATTCATTGGTTACCGACAAATCCATGCCACTTATAGGCAAAATGACCAAACTCAAAACGCTCGACCTTCGAGCCAAAGTAACCAATGAAGGTTTAGTTCACTTGAGTGGTCTCAAGCACCTAACATGGTTGTGCCTCAGCGATACGGCGGCAAGTGACCCAGCCCTGGACCACATCAGTAAACTCGACAAGCTCGAATGGCTGATCATATCCAACACTTCGTTGACCGACGCCGGCCTGAAAAAGATCGAGGGACTGCCGAGTCTGACGACACTCTATCTATCGTCGACTAATATCTCCGATGACGGTCTGGATTCGATCGCGAAGCTCAAGAGCCTCGAACGACTGCAACTCAATCAAACCAAAATTACAGACCGTGGACTCCTGAAATTGTCCGGACACGATCGTATACGCGAAGTTGAAATCCGCGATACTCTCGTGACTCCCGACGGCGTCGAAAAACTTCGACAGGCAAAACCCAAACTCAAGATCATTCAGTAACCAAGTTCCTTAACTTCTAAATCTTCCGATACACGTCCACAGGATGAACTTGGCGAGAATTCTGGCATACCTGCCTTGCATAATTGCTTCGGCCTGGCCGATTCTGCTGGCTTGCGTGGCTGGCGTCATTTATAGTCAGAGAACGACACAGTCCGACGGTCATTGTCGTCGGTCATTGTCGTCGGTCATTGTCGTCGGTCATTGTCGTCGGTCATTGTCGTCGGTCATTGTCGT
>JBLHLE010000011.1:0-21598 GCA_047620805.1 Pirellulaceae bacterium | reverse complement strand
GCGGCAATAAAGTCGGCGCGAGTTGTGCGATCGGCGATTACGACGACTTCACTAGGACCTGCGATCGAATCGATATCGACTTCACCGTAGACCAGCTTCTTCGCTAGTGCGACGAACATGTTGCCGGGACCAACGATCATGTCGACACCCGGAATCCCTGCAACTCCGTAGGCCAAAGCCGCGACAGCTTGAGCGCCGCCAACTCGATAGACTTCCTTTACGCCCAGCTCGTGGCACGTCGCCAGCACGTCGGGGTTGTACGCGCCAAAGGCAGTCGGTGGCGCGACGACGACGATCTCTTCGACGCCAGCGGCCATGGCTGGAACTGCGGTCATCAATACGGTCGACGGGTAGGCGGCAGCTCCTCCAGGCACGCAGATTCCGATTCGCCGAAGCGGCACATAACGCTGACGAAGCACGACACCTGGTCGTGTGACTTCGACGTCTTGATGTAAGATCGCCTTTTGAAACTCGAGCACGTTGTCGCGAATACGGCGGACGGTGGCCAAGAATTCGGGATCGGCCTGAGCATGAGCTGCCTCGAGTTCCTCCGGACTAACTCGGAGCGTCTCGGGGGTGAGCTTGGCGCTGTCCAGCTGTTCTGTATATCGCAACAGAGCATCAACACCCTGTTCGCGCACGTCACTGCAAATACGCTCGACCACTTCTTGAGGAGAAAGAGGTTCGCCGAAAACATCGATGGTCCGCTGGCGCCCCGCTTCGCTGACGACATTACCGCGCGGGCTGAGCTTCTCCCGCAGTTGATCCAGCGCCTGCTGAATATCATCTTGGCGGGTATCGATTCGCAGAATATTCAATCGAGATTCGGACATTGGCTATTCACGTAAAATAGTGGTTTTGCTGGGAACCCTGCCGATCTTGAGACCGCCGCGCTCTTCCGGAGAGCTGGTTGGGGGTGATGCTTGTATCAGCCCCATATAGCTGGCGATCTTTCAGATAGACAAACCTATTATTGTGAACATTCGCGGCAAACCTGGAAAGGGGCAAGATTCACGGAATTTCGCACAATCTCATGACAACAATCTCATGACAACAATCTCATGACAACAATCTCATGACAACAATCTCATGACAACAATCGGAGGACAACAATCCCGGGACAACATTCGCTGGACAATAACGGCATTTGTAGTCCTATCGTTCAGTGGATATAACGAAGCCGTTAATTGCAGTGACTTTTTCCCGAATAAGTCTGTTTTTGGTTTGCGTCTCCTTTCCAATTGCGTCACTTTCCGGAGTTCGTCGCCGCACGACTGTTGCACTCCCCTCACCGATGAACACGACCGAGTAGCCATGACCATTGATTTACGCAGCGACACCGTCACCAGACCGTCTCCCGAAATGCGAAAATTCATCGCCCAAGCAGATGTGGACGACGACGTCATCGCCGTCGATCCGACGATGGATCAGCTGCACAAACTAACGGCAGAACTTCTCGGAAAAGAAGAGGCGCTTTTCATGCCATCCGGCACGATGACGAATCAGATTGCGATTCGCATTCACTGCCGTCCTGGCGACGAATTCATATGCGAAACTGGTTGCCATATCTACAACTATGAACAAGCAGGATTCGCTCAGCTAAGCGGAGTTTGTGCTCGCACCGTTGACGGCGAAAACGGAATCCTCCAGCTCGACCAGCTGCAGGGACTCATTCGCCCCGAGAACGAACACCTCGCCCGCACCAAGCTCGTCTGCCTCGAGAATACTCACAATCGCGGTGGCGGTCGAGTGCTACCGTACGACTCGGTCGTTGAGATCTGTAGCTGGGCGCGCGAGAACGGACTGCGGACTCATCTCGACGGAGCGCGGCTTTTCAATGCCGTCGTCGCCAGTGGCATTCCAGCGAAAGAGTGGGCTCAACATTTCGATACCGTAAGCGTTTGCTTCAGCAAAGGGTTGGGAGCGCCAGTAGGTTCGGCGCTCGCTGGAACAGCCGACATGATGTACGAAGCTCGACGACATCGGAAGCTTTTCGGTGGCGGGATGCGGCAAGTTGGCATCGTCGCAGCCGGCGCTCTGTACGCACTGCAAAACAACGTCGAGCGACTTGGCGAAGATCACAGCAATGCACAGATACTGGCCTCCGCCATAAAAGAAACGGCCGGCTTGTCGCTCGATCCCCAACAAGTCGACACAAACATCGTGATCTTCAACGTCGACCAATCGCTCGGCACCGCGCAACAAATCGCCGACAGTCTGGAGTCGCAAGGCGTGCAGGTCTTGGCAATTGGAGCACAGGTGATCCGCGCGGTCACGCATCTCGATGTAACGCGACAACAATGCGAGCAAGCGGCCGAGATAATCCGGCGAATTTGTTAGTGAATTCCGGTGAATATCTCTCTACGAACTCCGACTGACATAGGACGGACCCTGCGGGCCTAAATGACTCTCGGCCAGGAGGCGCGACATCGTGAACCGAAACGAAATCGTCTGTGCCGGGTGGATTGTTAATGAAGAGCGCTGCATTCTTATTGCTGCGCCGATCGCAGAGGAGGCGGAGCGTGATCAGTCGTCCTTGACTTCTTCTTCGGGAGCCTCGACATACGGCTCTAAAAGCTGACCGATGGAATGCGGGATTTGAATAGCCTCGGGAGCGTCACCGGTGTGCATGATGCAACAGACCGAGGTCATCGTGCCGTTGGCGACGACTTTGTTGTCCTTGGAAAATTTGAATTGGTAAGTGACACTCTTCTGGCCCAACCGGGAAATGCCAACCTCTACTTGCAGCACATCTTCAAACAACGCAGCGCCGATGTAATCACAAGAAGCGTTTACTCGCGGCCAGCTGATCGTGCGGCCTTCGTCTTGCATCACGACGCTAAGGCCGATGTCACGCAGTAGAGCGTGCTCCGCCTCTTCCATATAACCAAAGAACGACGAGAAGTGACAGATACCGGCGGCGTCTGTTTCGCGAAATTCGACGCGGCGCATGGCGGAATAGCTGCGGGCCATATTTGTAGCCTTATCAATCGAGCTGATGAGTTTTCAACTGCGCATACAAAAGAGCCTGCTCGAAAACACGACAGACTCTCCATAAACGGGATCTAAACCAACGAGTGTTACTCGCCAGTGAAGGGCAATAAGGCCATGAAACGCGCTCGTTTGACGGCGCGAGTAATGGCGTGCTGGCTCACGGCTGTGCAACCAGTTTTTCGACGACCGACAATGCGACCGTGGCGGTTGATCAACTTCTTGAGCAACTCGATGTCCTTGTAATCGACATACATAGGACGTGGTCGTTTGCCATCTACGAAAATCGGATCCTTCTTTTTCGCTCGCGAGCGAACCTTGGATCGACGACGTGCCTTACTGCGAAAGCTTGTTTTTTGTGGCATAGTGCTTCTTTTTAGCTCAAATCTGGCCGCAATAATTGCGACTCAAACCAACTTAAGTATTTGTCCTACCTACGGTTGAGGCACGTGCCCCGCTCCGAGGGAAACAGCTTATTCTAGGAGTTATCGGCTGAACCACAAGTCGAAATGGTCTTTTTTCAGGTTTCTGCGCCGAGTTTTCCTATTATCGTAACTCACTATATTTTGCCTAGTTATCTCAAGAGACCAATACTAATTACCGCGGCCCTTTCAGGACAACCCTGCAATGGCAACTTGCTTGCCCTACATCTTGAAGAACTACATCTTGAAGAACTACATCTTGAAGAACTTGGCTAATGTCTTGTCACTGGGCGGCTTGGTAATAAATGACACCAGGAACATGGCGATTATCGAACAAAGGAAAATCGGAGCCACTGCCATGACCGAGTTACCGGTTCTCTGCAGCGTAACCGACTGTGGATTGGCCGGCACCGGCATAGTCGGATCCCCCCCCTCGCTCAACCGAGCGCGAACGAACCCATGATATTTCAGTGCGGCATTTAGTGCTGCGAAATCCGTCCTGGTTTTGGGACCCTTGTCAGCATTCTCGCGAGTATTGAAAATCACCTTCATCGTATCTTCTTCAATTTTGATGACCGGTACATTATTCTTTTTTCGTTCAGGAAACTCTTTGGGAATTAGCGTCAGCGTCACTTGTGCGGGACCATTCAGCGGAACTGCAACGAGATCCATCTTCACTTTTCCGTCGGTGCCAAAATCTACAGTCTTCGTGGTGGCACCCATTTCAACTGAATACGCTCGATGTGAACCATAGTCTGACTGAACGAAGAAATAGCTCCAAGACAACACGACTGCAAGGATAGCGGCGAAGACACCAGGTGCGGTTAGTCGTCTCCAATACACTGCCGCGAACGCAATCGGCGACAGCGCGGCGAAACCGGTAAAGCACCAGACGCCCATGGCAAAGACACTTCTCACCCCGAGCAAACTGATCACGTAGGTGATCGCCACAATTAGAATAATGAACCCGCGCGCGATCCAAACTTGACTGGCGTCATCTTCTTTCGCGTCTTTTTTGTAATGGGCAACAATGTCATTTGTGAACATCGTTCCGATGCAAAGAAACTGACTATCCAATGAAGACATGATTGCGGCCAGGATCCCCGTCGTCAGTAAACCAGCCAGAACTGCGGAAGTCTTGGCTTTGACCAAATATGGCAAAACAGCATTCGGATTTCCCTGGATAGGAGGCGGTAAGGTGTTGAATATGAAGTCGGCGGATGCCCAAATTCCAATCAGCACGCAGGGCACCCAAACGATCATAATGAAAATCGGGTGAGCCACGACCGGCAGCTTGAAGCTGCCCGCGCTCTTCGCCGTCAGCCAATGCTGGAACAAGTGAGGGAACATCCCAACCGAAAGCGGAATCAACATGTAAGTAAAAAACTTCAACATCGACATGTGGCTACGAGTCGTCTTCTCGTGTCCCACCTGTCGCATCAGGGCCGATAAATAAGTTCCGAAGGATTGCCCTTCCGCAGCAACGACTGCTGCTTCGGCGGCGCCCGACTCCGCACTAGGTTTAGCACTAGGTTCAGCACTAGGTTCAGCACTAGGTTCAGCGGCCGATGCGCCCGCAGCAACCTCCGCCACAGCTACTGCCTTCATTTTGGCCTCGTATACCAAAGCCTCTTTTCCGAGAGCCTGTGCGATCGCAAAGAAAGTTACGACACCCAACACCATAAAGACAATTGTTTGAAAAGCGTTCGCCCACGCAGTTCCTCTCATCCCACCGAAAAAGACGTAGACAAGAACAACCCCGCAGATCACTAGCGAACCGAGCCAAGGTGGAATCCCTCCCGCAAGTGGGCCGGCCGGATTGGGAAAGAGCGTAGGGAATGCTCCGGCCGTCATGCTTTGCATGACCGCGCCGCTCGCCATTACCCCAATCAGTAGATAGGGGATGATTAATCCGACCAAGATCGGAAACATCACCAAACCGATTGTGTCGTTTTCTAGTCGATCGCGGAAAAACTGAATTTGAGTCGTATAACCATACTTCTTCCCCCACGACCACAACTTAACGCCGAGCAGGAAAAAACAGAGCGAGTGAATAATACCGCTGGAACTGGCGAGCATTCCGTATACGCCAATTCCTTCTTTGAACGCTTCGCCGGACGAACCGACCAAAGCGAACGCCGTCATCGTCGTGCCAAAAATCGACATCAACAACAGAAAGGGACCAATCGAGTGACTGGCCAACATGTAATCTTTACGGCTGCCCGTAAACATGCGGCTGGCAAAAATGCCGAGCCCCAATAGCAGCAACAAATAGATTGCGATAATCGTAAATCGAATCATCCCAGGGGACATGGCTATTCTCCTTTCCCTTGCGTGTCGGCTTCGTCTTCAGCCAAATCGACAGGCCAAGCAAAGATTGTCGCCAAGTACCAAGTAACCGCCGCCGCAATTGAAATGCAGGCGTGATAAAACAGCCCGATCGGCAAAAAGCCAAGCACGAGCGAATCATTCTCCCAATTCCAAAAGTCCTGATGCAAAACTAGCAACAGCACAACCAATAGGGCTATTACGTAAGCCATCGGTGATGTCTGTTTCATCGGCGGGATCTCCATCTGTGAAATCGCGTGTGTGAATTCGCGTGTGTGAATTCGCGTGTGTGAATTCGCGTGTGTGAATTCGCGTGTGTGAATTCGCGTTCGTGTGAATTCGCGTGTGTGAATTCGCGTGTGTGAATTCGCGTTCGTGAAATCGCGTTCCAATATCCGAAATGCGAGGTGGGGCGGCGGGACTTGGATTGCTCCAAATTCAACCCCTTAATGGGTTTGTGAAACGAACAGTGTACTAGATCTGAACAGCAGATGGAAGTAACTGGGAGACCGATAATACAGGGGGATAAAGGGGGAGGTGTGTTTTTGGCTATTGGTAGATGGATGATGAATAGCGAGTATTGAGTGCTATTGGGGCGTTAGAGGCTTAGGTCCTGGCCACTAGGTCCTGGCCACTAGGTCCTGGCCACTAGGTCCTGGCCACTAGGTCCTGGCCACTAGGCCACTAGGTCGGGGCTACAAAGTGAGCACAACAAACCATGCTCACATCGATTTCGCCAAGGCGGGATCCATGTCGTCAAAGATCTTGCCAGCCCCGTCGTAGAAGATACGGCCAATCAAGAGGTCCGTGAGGTTGCTGGTATGCATCGGATGCTCTTTCAGGAACCGGCCAAAGCTGAACGATTTGGAATAATAGGCCGAGACTAGCTTGCGAATCCACAGAGAACCCTGGTCAAACTCCTTGGTCCACTTGCCTAGCTGTTCTGCGGAAAGGTCGTCTTTTTGGAACCCTTCGATGATCGCGTCAGCGGCCAGCTCCCCCGTTCGCAGCGCGAAGTAAACTCCTGAAGAGTAGATTGGGTCGATAAACCCGTAGGCATCCCCTGTCAAAACCCAACCGTTCCCTGCCCGCTGAGTCGTGGCGTACGAGAATTCCTTGGCGACGCGAAATTCGCTGGTCAATGTAGCATCCTGCAATCGCCCCTGCATGTTCTCGCATTTCTCGAGTTCTTCGAGGAATACTTCGCTCGGAGTGCCACGTCCCTTAAGCAAATAATCGGTATCGCCGACCACTCCGATACTGGTGATGTTGTTCGAGAGCGGGATATACCAGAACCAGGCTTTCTGATCGTTAGTCTGGAGAATTACGGTAGCGCCTCCATTTTCACCTTCGTCGCGATGAGCATTTTGGTAATATCCCCAAATCGCCACCTTTCGCAGGGTGGGATCGTCAACTCGCAAACCCAGTCGGTTCGCCATCAAAGCCTGTTGTCCAGTCGCGTCGACGATCACTCGGGACTCGATGTCTTGCGATTGGCCGGCGGCGGTTTGGACGCGGATGCCCGTTGCCCGCTGGCCATCAAAATGAATATCGAGAACCCGTGTTTCGTCGCAGCATTCCGCTCCTTTTTCAGCGGCATTGTCGAACAGCATTTTGTCGAATTTCGAGCGTTCGACCTGCCACGTTTGCGAGCTCTCGCGGGGGTCGTGCTGTTTGAAGAAAAACGGTTGGGACTGCTTACCAGTATGGCTGACAAATTGAACGCTGACCTTCTTCACGAAAGAGCTGTTCTGCATTTTATCGAGTACGCCGAGTCGTTCAAATATCCAATAGGTCTCGGGCATCAGCGATTCGCCGACATGGAATCGCGGCACTTTTTCCCGTTCCAGCAGAAGTGTATCGCAGCCACCTTCCGCCAGTAAAGCAGCAGCAGCCGTCCCCGCAGGACCACCACCAATAACAACGCAGTCGTATTTTTTTTTCATGCTTCTGCCTTTGAGTCGATGCTGCGCCGCGATTATCGCACGCCGAACTATTCTTCATCAACCGTGACGATTTCCAACAACTCGATAGCAGGCTCCCCGTTGCAGTAGATCAACGCGGTCCGCCCGAACACTGTATCGCCAGGCGGCTTGTTGAACAGTTGCCGAATTTCCGGGCCGGGATCAATTTTCCACAATGCAATTAGTTGCACTTCGCGGAGGACGTTATGTTGAATCAGTACTCGGCCAAGTGGAATCTTCTGCGAAACGATCTCGTCGCGAACTTCGTCGCTCAGGTAATCGAATTGCAGCCGAACGATTCCAAACTGCACGACATGTCCATCGGATTGGCGTTTGAGCAGTATCTTGCGAGCGTACTGACCATCATCTTCGTTGGTCGCAAGGACCTCGACATCGACGAGACTTTTGTGAAACGCCTCGACCGTGACAGTCATATGGGCGTTGTGGTCGAGCAGGGTACGATACGATTGCGGGAGCGAATCGCCGGTGACCTCTTCGCACACGCCCATGTCCTCGGGCGAATCGTAGAAAAGGCTCACCAGTTCCTGCAAATCGGGAATGGATGGCTGAGGTGTGTTCACGGCAACAGGATACTCGCGAGGGGTCGCAAAACTGTTCAGTCGCGGCGGCGAATTCGTCAGCTCCAGTTCGGCTCACGTCCTTGCCAAGCTCGAAACTCGCATTCGGTTGCCCGACACTATTTAGGTTTTCTGGCAGCCGAAGCTGCAACAGCGATGGTCGGCATGATTGTAGGTGTAGCAGGCTCGGCGGGTCGGTCCAATACCGTATCGATCAAGTAATAGAACAAACGCCGCAAATCTTCATTTTCAAGTTCGTCGGCAACAGTTTCCGCGCGTTGCTGATGCTTATCGACTAATCGATGAGCTTTCTCGAATACTCCCGCTTCGTTATACAGCTGACGAACGCGTTGGACACGAATCTCGGGTCGCAACTCAGACTCGCCCACCAGACTCATCAATTCGTCTTGCTTTTCCTGGCTAAGTGCTTCCAAAGCCAGAGCCCAGAGCAGGGTTGGTCGGCCGCCGAGCGTATCGCCGCCAGCCGCCATTTTGTTGAAATCGTCGCCTTGCCAGTCCAACAGGTCGTTGAGGATCTGAAATGCGACCCCCAAGTTGCGGGCAAACAATTTGATCGGTTGCACATAATCTTCGTCGGAACCAGCTAGTCGGACACCGCAATAGGCGGCCGCTTCAAATGCTGGCGAAGTCTTGAGGGCGTAAATTTTGAGTGCATCGAGTGGTTTCAATCGCTTATCTCGCGAGTCCCGCCAAAGCAGCTCTGCCCCCTGTCCCTCGGACAATTTAATATGGGAGTCGGCAAGGCAATTCATGATATCAGCGGCGACGTCGCCACCTAACTCCGCTCGCTCTCTGCTAACCAAACGATAGCCAAGGCCGATCAAGTAATCGCCAACATTGATCGCAGTGGGAATCCCAAATCGACGATGCATCGTATCCTGACCGTAGCGAAACGCGTCGTCGTCTTCGATATCGTCGTGCACCAAAGACGCTTTGTGGAACGTCTCAATCGACATCGCCGCGCGACGGACCGAATCGGAAACAGTCTTCAAGTGGTCTTCGGCACCGGGCAAGGTCGCGTGACCACCAGTCAAAGCGTCGTGAACGGCCAAGGTAATGAAAGGCCGCGAGTGCTTTCCGCCTTTGGAGAGGAAGTCGTAGGCCAGTGCTTCAGTTCCAGCGATGGGATCGAGTCCGCCAACTCCCTTGCCATTTACTTCGGCCAAGCGCGGACCGCCGCGAAGGCGAGGCGCCAAACGATCCAGTTCATCTTGTTCGAACATCTTAGCCGCGGCCCGCATCAGGTGCAGGTAACTGCGTGTTTGTGGAGCAGCTTCCTTTTGCTCCACTTTGATCATGTCGTTGACCCAGTCTTCGTCGACGGAAGTGTCGCGACAATCGCTCGACAAAAGCGGCACTGCCATACACGGGATTCCCGCGAGCAGAATCTTATCAATCGCCTTTTCGAGAACATTCAAACAAGCGACGCCAACTACGGCGTCGACATGACCGCCAATAATAATCTTCAAAACGATCGGCGAGCCCTCGGCAACCAATACTTTGTATCCCATGTCTTCTGCCAGACCGCGGAAGTCGGCGATGCTACATGCTCCACAAGTTTTGCAATCCAAGCCGTACTCGTCGTAATCAGCCGGACAACCTTGAGCGTGCTTCAAGCAGTGGGGCAGTAGGAACAATCGACGGGAGGGCGGAATGGCTGCGACTTGGTCACGCCAAAACTCCGAAGCCATCACCACCATCGTCCAACCGACGAGAGCTTCAGACTGGCCCATTTCGTCGAGCATTTGTCGAGTGACCACTTCCATTTCGTCTTTTGTCATCGGAGCAGCCTTGTCCATCTTGGCTGCAATCTCGACACAACGCGCGCGAATATCTTCGCGCAGTGCTTTACTCTCGGGAACGTTTTTTAGGTGCGCGGTCTGGCGTCGCTTTGAGCGACGCGCCGTTCCTTCCGATTCATTCGTTCGATTTTGCGCTGGTACAGTTGCCAATGTTGCGTCCTCGTGAAGCTTTAGTTCGGTGGGATAGCGTCGGTGGGGTGCTGGTGGTTCTTCTGGGACACCAGCAGCCTTGCGTGACCCAGTGCGGCAACGCAAAACGTCACCGGATATAGTCTCTCATGATACCACAGCTTAGCGAAGTAAAAACCAATAGGCGAATCTTCGTACCAAGGTCCTTCCTCCACAGCTGATACTAACCACTCAAGTCCTTTCTCCAAAACACGTTGTAGTCTTTCGTCATGCTGCCTGTGGACGATCGTGGGCAGGAGGGCCTCAATCGCCAAGGAAGTCTCCTCAACACTACTCTCCCGGCCCAAACCGCTTGTTACGCGCCACTTCTCGCCGCCGCCCCAACCGCCATCGTTATTTTGTTGTTGAGTCAGCCACTCCCAACCTCGCTGAACTTCGGGAGAATCGAGTTTATTGTAGTCGCGATATGCCAACAAGACTTTCGCCGTGCCGTAAATGTTGTTCTCATCGTCGGCTTGGTCCTGATTTCCAAACCAAAGTGGCGTCCAGCTACCGTCCTCGTTCTGTCTTTGTTGCAGAAATTTAAATCCGCGAGCTACCGAATGTTCCGTCTTCGGAAGTTCTGCGGACACATCTTCCCAGACTTTGATCGCACGCAGAGCGTGAGCGGTCAGGTCGTCGCCGCTGCGATCAAAGGGTAATTTTCCCCAACCGCGGCAAAAAGTCGGCCAACCGCCGTCGGAATTCTGTAAGTCCAAAAGCCACTTCAAGCCGGCTATCGCCGCTATTCTGATGCGCGGTTCCTCGCGTTTATTGAACGTGGGAGCACAACGCCAGGCATTTAGCGCCAAAAGAGCCCCCGGCGTGTCGTCCGCATCCGGGACAGCACCGCTCAGGTCCGTCCATCCCCAGCCCCCAGGATCGGCACCGGTAAACGGATGACGTTCCGTATGCTGACACGACAATATCCAGTCCCAACAGTCCAACGCCGCCACATCCTCGCCGCTGTTGGCCAAGCCGTTGACGGCCAAGGTCGTCACGAAAGTCGCCAAATTGGTATCAATGGGCCAACTACCATCCTCCCGAACCGACTCCAACAAGAACTTAATCCCGTTGGTCACAACCTCGTGGTCCGCTCGTCCAGTATCCGCCAAACTCATCACGACGAAGCTTGTCAGCGGCACCGCCTCCAAATATCCGCCGCTGGCTGGTTGCATCTTCAATAACACATCGAGACTGCGTTTTACGGACAGCGAACGAATGGCTCGCATCAGCGGGTTCCACGGCGGAGCGTGTAGGAAGCGGGCCTGACCAATCGCAACCAACGCCGGAATCGCGTAACTAACGACGTGCAATCGCATGAAACGGTAGAATTTTTGCGGTAAACAAGCCGCCTCAAATGGCAACGGCGACACGTCCTTCCAATCGACTAATCCGGCGATTGCACAATTGGCGAGAATGGGAACGGCAAAGGTTTTGTCCTCACCATAGCGCTTTCGAAGGCCGTCGACGCGGCCAAGGTCGTCGATATATCGGTTCGCATCGTCGATCAGTTGTCGGAACTCCACATCTCGTCCGGCGATCGTCAAAGCGGCCACCGCCAACATCGTCGTCGAGATATTGGAATAGTTTTTTTCCGTATCGCCCCATCCGCCGTCCTCGTTTTGCCGAGAAACGAGATAACCAATACCGTTGTCGATCACGGATCCGAGCTGCTCCCGCTGCTGTGAACTCAGCGTCGAGCGATTTTTCGCCACCATCTGCAGGGCGCTAACGGCGGTCGCCGTGGCGAGTGCCGACGTGGCGAGTTCACCAGTCCAATGTCCATTGGCGTTGCGCTCGTCCAGCAGCCGCTGGCGACAGATTTGGTAGGCGTTTTCCAGTCGTTCTGGATCAAACATGGCACGTTTGGCAGGGAAGTTACGGTATGACGTTCAACGGCGTGTAAGGTCATCATAGACTCCCCAATGAAGTTTTCTCAACGAACTAGTCGACACGAATCGTAAAATTCCCCGCAGGAAAAAGGAAAAATGCTCACAAATCGCCTATTTTCAAATCCTATTGCTGGCACAGCTGACCTGATATAATCAAGAGGACCGCGAAGACATCGAATCAACGACGCAAATACGCCGCGCGACTCAGGCGGTATTGATCGTTTCTTCACAGTGACCAGATGGGACGTCCAATAATCGGGACAATCCAACAGTTTCGCGCCAGATGACTTGGCGTCGACAAACGTCGCGCCATTTGGCCGCACGCATGTAAGTTTCCTACCGAGCATCCTACCGAGAAAGAATCGAGTTATGTATTTCAGGATGGCAAAACGAATGCTGCTGGAAACGGATAAGCGATTGCTATGGAAAGCGATCTGGAATCTTGGTTACAAAGGTATTCGATCGGTTCAGAAACACAAAAGTCGTCTCAAGCGGGGCGAGTTCTTCCCACCGTTTTTGTACATCTCCATCATCAACAGCTGCAACTTGCGTTGCCAAGGGTGCTGGGTCGATGTGGCTGCGAAGCAATCGAAGATTGAAATCCAGCCGATGAACGACATGATCAACGAAGCCAAGGCGATGGGTAATTCCTTTTTCGGCATCCTGGGCGGCGAGCCGTTCATGCACCCCGAAATCCTCGACATCTTCGCCGCTCATCCCGACGCCTACTTTCAAGTCTTCACCAACGGTCACTTCATAACACCGGAAGTTGGCAAAGAGTTGCGACGTCTAGGAAATGTCACACCGCTGGTCAGTGTCGAAGGTAACGAGATCGTCAGCGACGAGCGTCGAGGAAACTTGAACGTGCTCAGCAAGACGATGGAGGGCCTGAAGAATTGCCTGGACAACAAAGTCATGACGGGCGTCTGCACGAGCCTCTGCCAATCTAACTTCGATCTGCTTACGGAGAAGTGGGTCGACCGCCTGATCGAGATGGGTGTGATGTACACCTGGTTTCACATCTATCGCTCCGTGGGTCCCGACGCTGCGCCCGAACTTTGCTTGACCCCCGAACAGCAACAAGAGGCGCGCCAATTCGTTGTGGACATGCGAGCGAAAAAACCTATCGTGATCATTGATGCTTACTACGACGGCGAGGGCCAAGCACTCTGTCCAGCTGCGACGGGTTTCACTCACCACATTAGTCCTTGGGGTGACATCGAACCATGCCCGGTCATTCAAATGGCCAAAGAATCGATTTACGACGAACGGTCTCTAAAGGATACGTTCAACGAATCGGCGTTCCTTCGCGACTTCCGCGAAACGGCCGCCAAACACACTCGCGGTTGTATCGTGCTCGAACGGCCCGACCTCTTGCAAGAACTCGCGGAACGACATGGCGCGAAAGACACCACCGCTCGCCAAACCTCCTTCGCAGAACTCGACCAGATGCAAACACGTCCGTCACAATATCATCCGGGCAACGAAATTCCCGAGAAGAGTTGGATCTACCGATTAGTCAAACGATTTTGGTTCAACGACTACGGCGCGTACACAAAGCACTTCGACGAGTCCAATTGGAAGGAAACCCGCGACAAGGTTGAAGTGTAGGATTGGGAAATTAACAAGCAGCAAATTACAAATCCCAAACAAGTTCAAAAAAACAAATCGCAAGATCCCAAACATTTGGTTTGATACTTGGGTTTTGAATTCTGAATCTTGTTTGGGATTCGCTTTTCGTATTTCGATTTTTCTAGTTGCTATTTTTTACCGCGGTCGAATTCACCAGTTACTCATAATCCTCATAGTCTTTTTCTTCCACGAGACGCGAACCAAGTAGTTCGTTGATTTCGCGTTTGAGTGCCGCGCGGCGATCGTTGGTCTTATAGACCGAACGAGCGAGTTCGACAAACGTCGTGCTAAAGTCGTCCGCTTTCTCGCAGATCCGGATTCGATCCTCGATGTCCCAGAGCTGCTCGTTGATGGCCTTGAGTTGCTCGGTCAACTGCAACAACGCGTCGGTAACTTGCATCGAGTTATCGCGCGCTCCGCTCAACACCTCCAATTCAATTCGCACATTCCTCAGCTTCGCTTCATCTTCGATACGTTCGTTTTTGATTTCCAAAATGGTCAGTTTATCGATTAATTCACCCGGTGCGACTTCGACTAATACTGAATTGGAACTCGTCAGATTCGTGGCCATGGTTTCCTTCCCGAAGCAGATTGTGAACGACTGAGAAGGAAGAATACCGCAAAACAGTAGTTTGCGCCCAGATCGGTCGTGCTAGCGAAAATGGACGTAGCCCCTTCACTCTCTCCCTCTCTCCCTCTCTCCCTTCACAGCAGAACACGCTTCCCCTTACCGCTCAGAATTGGCTTCTCAAGAAACTGGCTTCTCAAGAAACTGGCTTCTCAAGAAACTGGCTTCTCAAGAAATCCTTCGATATACTGCACCGCTATCCAACTTATCTCCAGCCACTTACGCGAGAAGACCAATGAATCGTTCTAGTTCCCTCAAGGCATGTTCCTATTTGGCTTCTGCATTTCTGGCTGCAATATTCTGTTTCGGGGCGTTATTCACCACCTCCGCAGTCGCTGGCGATTGGCCACAGTGGCGGGGTCCCGATGGAACTGGTCACTCGGTTGAAACTGGCGTGCCGCTCCGCTGGTCGAAGACGGACAATGTGGTTTGGAAAGTAGCATTGGCCGAGCCAGGCAATTCCACTCCGATCGTTTATGGCGACAACGTATTCATCACCGCTACTCAAGGTGCCGGGAAATCTCGCGCACTGATTTGTTACAGCCGCGTCGACGGCAAAGAGTTGTGGAGCGCAGGAGTGGAATACCCGGAACAGGATCCGTCTCACAAAACGAATCCTTTCTGTTCTTCATCGCCAGTTACGGATGGCAAACGAGTTGTTGTTTGGCACGGATCTGCGGGTCTGTTTTGCTACGACATGAAGGGCAAAGAAATATGGCGAAAGAATCTCGGCAAGTTTGAACATGTGTGGGGCTACGCCGCCAGTCCGATTATCTATGGCGATTTAGTGATCGCCTCCTGCGGACCGGGACTACGTTCCTTTGTCGCGGCATTCAACAAGGACAGTGGCGAAGAAGTTTGGCGAATCGCGCCGGACGAATCGCAGTCGTTGAAGCTGGATGAATTCCGCGGTTCGTGGAGCACTCCGGTGGTTTACAAAGACGGCGATCGCGACGTGATCTTGATCAGCTTGCCATTGCATCTTTACGCTTTAGAACCGTCGACGGGAAAGACCGTCTGGCGATCGGGCGGACTCAGCAAACTAGTTTACACTTCGCCGCTAACGAGCCCCAGTCACGTCGTTGCTATGTCCGGTTATCACGGACCAGCAATTTGTGTTCGGCCAGGAGGCAGTGGCGACGTCACCGAAAACAACATCGCTTGGACTCACGTCGATAAAAAAATGAACCCTCAACGAGTCGGCTCGGGAATCATCGTCGGCAAGCACATTTACATTTTGAACGAGACGGGAATTGCCTGGTGCCTGGACTTAACGACTGGCGAGAAAGTCTGGGAGCAACGACTAGCTGGCAAGTCGTGGAGTTCGATGTCTCACGTCGACGGTCGGTTGTACATCAACGACATGGACGGCAAAACTTTCGTGCTGAAGCCCACGCCTGAGAAGTGCGAAATCCTGGCCGAAAATGAACTCGACGAATTAACTCGAGGATCGCTGGCCTTCTCAAATGGTCAGATATTTATTCGCACTTACCAGCACCTGTACTGCATCGGCAAACCGTAGTTGCAGAACGCCTTTCCCATCCGAACTTCAACTTCTTCTGGCTCGCGCGAAACTTGGATTGCGGAACACCGCCATGTTGAGGCTTTAAGATGAGGTTGAAGTTTGGGTCGCGACTCACCTACCTCTGGAAAAATAGACTGGTGAACGGCCATGATATTGACCGAACCTTTTTCCTAGGCTAGAGTCATAAAGATATGAACGAGCCGTTGAACACTATTTTGTTGCAAAAGAAACCAATGAATCGACTTCACCTTCTACTATCGCTCTTGCGACTTACACTTGCTGACAGCAAGCGGTAGACGGTGTATTTGTTCGACTAACTTGAAAATACAACACCCGAAGCCGCCGACAGGCACTTCGGGTTTTTTCGTGACTTTCCGCCGAGGACAAGAAATTACGGGAATTCGTTAGTCAGATAATGCGAGGACAACGGTGCGATTGGTAGCGGTCCCTTTTCATGTCGCTTCCAGCGGCGTGTGGGACCGAACGGCCAATTGCACCAAACGCCGTATCGTCACGGCAACTGAATTCCTGAAAGTCTAAACAACAAGGACTCAATCGTGTGCAATCTACGAAAAACAGTGTGTAAAAGCACCTGTTTCGGGGCGCAACTGTCGCTACCGGCGCCGACCAGTGGTCGGCGTCCGAAACTGGTTCCCCGTAGCTAGTAGCGATTTACAGAATCGCGAATCTGGGGATAATCTACTTGCGCAATTGAATAGATCACATACGAAAGCTCTAACATGTCAGAAACTTCCAACTCTGATCGTTCCACGATACGAATCTTTGACACTACGCTTCGCGACGGCGAGCAATCACCGGGCGCCAGTATGAACTTGGCCGAGAAGCTTGAAATCGCCCAGGTGTTGGTGGATTTGGGCGTCGATATCATCGAAGCGGGATTTCCGATCGCGTCGCCGGGTGACTTTGAATCGGTCCGCGAAATAGCCAACAACATTAAGGGTTCGACGATTTGCGGTTTGGCTCGCTGCAACGACGCGGATATCGACCGGGCTTGGGATGCACTCAAGGGAGCCGAAAGTTCCCGCATCCACGTCTTCCTTGCGACCAGTGCCATCCATCGCGAATTTAAGCTCCGTATGACTCGCGAAGAGATCATTAAGCGCGCTGTTGCGGGCGTTCAACGAGCTGTCAATTATTGCGATGACGTGGAGTTTTCGCCGGAAGACGCCGCTCGCACCGAACACGATTTCCTCTGCGAAGTCGTAGAAGCTGCAATCGCCGCCGGAGCGACGACCGTCAACATCCCCGACACCGTGGGTTACGCTACGCCGCAGGGCATGGGCGAGACAATCAAGATGCTCGTCGAACGAGTTCCCAATATCGACAAGGCAGTGATCAGTGTCCACTGCCATAACGATCTCGGCTTGGCCGTTGCCAATAGTCTCGCCGCCGTGCAAAACGGCGCGGGACAAATCGAGTGTACGATCAATGGGATCGGCGAACGAGCTGGTAATTGCTCGTTGGAGGAAGTCGTGATGGTGCTGAAAACTCGCAGCGATTTCTACACCGCCGACACGCGAATCAACACGGAACGCTTGGTCCCCACCAGCCGCTTGGTCTCGGCCATTACGGGCTTGCAGGTGCAACGCAACAAAGCCATCGTGGGACGCAACGCTTTTGCCCACGAGGCTGGCATTCACCAAGACGGCATGCTCAAAGAGCGGACCACCTACGAAATTATGCGTCCCGAAGATGTTGGTTTCGCAAAAACAGATTTGGTGATGGGTAAGCATAGCGGACGCGCAGCATTGGCCGACCGCGCTCGTGAACTCGGCTTCCGACTCGCCGGCGAACAGTTACAGACCGTCTTCGAGGAATTTAAGAAACTGGCCGACAAGAAGAAAGAAATCTACGACGGCGACATCGCTGCTCTTATCCAGCAAGAGCTGCATGGCAACATCGAACAACAATGGACGCTCGTCAGCTTTGAAGTCAATTCCGGAACGAATCTCGCCCCACACGTCAAAATGGTCCTCCGGCGAGGCGACGAAGAATTCACTGCCGATCAAGCAACGGGCGACGGTCCGATCGACTCGGCGTTCTGGGCGGTCGAAACGATCACTGGCGTAGAGCTAACGTGCAAAGACTTCCACGTTCGAAGCGCCACGATCGGCAGAGACGCTCAAGCGGAAGCCACGTTGGAAGTTGAACACAAAGGCCAAACTTATCGCGGTCGAGGTGTTTCCACCGACACAGTGGAAGCAACCGTGAAAGCCATACTCGATGCAGTTAATCGCATCGGCGGCAACTAAATCACGAAGCCAAGATAGTAAAAGATCCAACCTGTTAGCGAAGTTCCAAGCATACAAAGTGCGGCGCACCAGCCCCAAAAAGCGTGCGATTTACTGTGAATTCCTGGGGTGGCAGGCGAGGGAAAATTCCTCAGAGCGCGAATGATGACGACGATCCAGAGGACCGCCGAAGGCACTGCGAATAGCAGGTGGATAATCAAGCTGATCCCCACCCAGTCGCCGAATTTGTTATCGATCGAGAAATAGGGCGAACCAGCTGCTCGCTCCTCCCACCGCGATAACAATTGAATATCCAATTCAAAAAGAGCCACGGTTACCAGCAGAGTGAGTCCCAGCGTGACTTGGATTTTTTTGTGTAGTTCGAATTTCTGCCGATACTTCACCAGGTAAATGCTGAACGCCAAAATTGGCAGAACCGCGATCATTGCCAGGGCGACCACATCCATCATCAACGATGCACGTGTACCTAGGAATCCATTAAACCCAGGAAGCTCGCTAGTTACGTCGGCGAAGAAAAACACATCACACCTGACTAAGTGGTTGCATGACAGAATTCGGGCACAGCACCGATTCTATCTCGGCAGGCGCCTGAGGTAACCCCAGGCACTGCGACAATCTGCAGCACCGGTAAAATCCCTCGTATCGGATCTACGATCTCGCGACCTAACTGTGGCCTATATTTTTACTCATTGCGATGTCGAATACGACCGACACAGAATACGACCGACACAGAATACGACGGACACAGAATACGACGGGTACAAGAGATCGGACGGCCGGAGAGAACCAATTCCAGTACAACTCGAATACGAAATTGACTTGGAAACGCAGGACGGCTGCTGCAGAGCCCGCGTCGTCCTTGAGGACGCCTGCATCTTCCGTGTCATTTCAGCCGTGCCGTTGATGCCCAAGCAGCACGTCACGATCCGCCACCTCAATAAAGAGATGTTGGCGGAAGTTATCGACGTTACGACTTCAACTTCGGGATACCGGGGCACACTACACGTGCAAGACATTTGCGTCCACCGCTAGGCGCAGCGAAAGCGTTCGGTCGCGGAGTCCTCGGTTAAGCCGATTGTTTCCAGTTACTCGTTTATTCTTCCAACACCATGATTTCGATCTTACGGAAGTCGCAAGCATGACTTTCGGACTGCAGCGAAATCGTCCCTTTGGACAACATCTTGGTCCCATTATTTTCGATCAGCTTTTTTGCGTTAGTATCGCGATCATCTAACTGCGGCTGAGTGTAAGAAAGCACCTCTTCGCCATTTACAACGTGCTTGATGACTTTAGTAGCGGATCTTAGCTTAGGCGTCCAGCCTTCCAGGTCTTTCCCATTGAACAGTGAAACCCATTTTCCTTCCGCATCGGCAGCCGCGGCGGAAGTGTTCAAATCTGCGATACTAAAAATAATCAGCACGACAGAGCAAGTTGAGAACAATTGGCGAATCATGGCGCGACCTTCTCTGTGAATTTGGGAGCTATGCAATGGATATAGCATGATAACTTCCCAGTGGTCTGTTTAACACGGATTAACTCAATCGACAGCCGCGGGAATAATGGAAATTGGGCAATCCAAGGTAGTCAAGCGGAGTGGGAATGGTTAATATTTCTTCTCGCCACTAGCACAAAAAAGTCAGCTCGAAAATGTGAGCCACGACATAGACCTACCTACAAATGCCGGGGTGGCGGAATGGCAGACGCTGGGGACTTAAAATCCCCTGTCCTTACGGGCGTGGGGGTTCGAGTCCCCCCCTCGGTACTTTGTAGATTTCTCGGGAAACGTTGCAGAACGGGCCTAAAACCAAGCGTTTAAGCCATTCTTCGTGCATCGCTGCACTTCCTACGCTACCCATTCTCGTTGTATCGTTCCGCACCGAGCTGCAGCCAATCGCGTCCTAGGCGCTGCACTATGCGCTGCACCAACAAACCGTCCCTGGATTTCGGCTAGCCCCTGCTATCGTTGACCTTACCGCACTTACTCGCTTGCACTCACTTCGCCGTCTTCGTTCCAGTGTACGACAGTCCCGTACGAGTCTGCGCCAACGTGGCTCCCAGTCCCTGCCGCGAGCGATAACAGTTTGTTCCGAATATCGGCCTAGTTTTTCTGTCGACACAACGGGGCAACCGGTAGGGTATAGCTGTTAGGCACTTCGGAATTCTGTTATCCTGCTTCCATGATATTCACAAGAAAGACGCTTCGCTTCAACATTGTACGCCAACTCGATCAACAATTCATTCGACGCGCCACCAACGCAGACTGCCAAGAATTCGCCGAACATCAGCACCTTTCGGTACCTATTGCTCCAAACAGGTCGTGCTGCGCAATGCTAGTCCCTATTGGAAGCCGTTCGAGCGGTCGGAAATTCTCAACGAGTGGAAGCCGTTCATCCGATCGGCCGTAGCAGTTCCACTTAGCCCTTCATTGTGTCGGGCATACTCGTAACTGCCTCGGCTTGCTGGCTCGGTAGCAAGTGCCCGTACGGTTCCATCGTGAGCGTGATAGTGGACTTCCCCATAAATAGTGGGCGCTCATTTAAGAGTGTAGAATACACTCAAGGAGTGCCAAAGATGAGCAAAAGAAAATCGAAAACGGGTTCGCAGAAAAGTAAGCGTCGTAGTTTCTCCCAAAAATTCAAAGAGGAAGCGGTTCGCCTGGTGCTTGAGCAGAAGGTACCGGAGGCCGCGAGGAATTTGGGAATTGGCGATAATCTCTTGCGTCGCTGGAAGGCCTACGGTCGATTCTACCTCGGCTATCTGACCGCCGCCGCCGTGACCTCCCAACGCCTCCTAAAGGATTAAGGCAGGAGCCGTATGAGGGAATACTTCACGTACGGATCTGTGCGGGGGGTCGTCGGCAACGACGGTCCCTACCGCGTTCCTATCTGTGACCCCAAACTTTTCTGTTTCCCTGGGTCCGAGGCAACGGCGATCTATCCACATCCATCACTGGAACAGGGCTCTACAGCAATTCGCTATCAAGTTTGAAGAACGTTTCCCGACCCATTTACTAAACCAAGCCAATTAGCAGTTGCACAATTTTTCTTACGCTCGCTAGTCAAACTCCTCAATGATTTCAGCCTCCTCCGCGGCAATTCCATCTACCGCAACGTATGTGGACATGTCATCATATCCCAAATCGTTCTCAAGATACTCGAGGAGTTCCTTGTAAGCCTTACGCAACACTCGCTCAGCACGTTGTTTCCAGTCGTCCGGATGTCGTTCCTTAAAACTCTTATCTTTCGACACTTCTCGGTGAACACCACCAAAATCTTGGTCGCAAAGTGGGTTTGACGCTGTAAATACCGGGCTATTTACGGCTGGCGTATGACCTGGTTGCAGGGCTGATTCTGAAGCCGGGAATCCAAGTG
>JBLHLE010000010.1:0-21651 GCA_047620805.1 Pirellulaceae bacterium | reverse complement strand
GTAAGGGGCACCCCCCTGTATCAATTCCTAGAGACCCGAGTCCGGCCCGTGAGCTTCAAACCGCCACGCCAAGGTGAAGATCAGCCTAAGACTATCGGCCGCGGCCATTCACAGAATTGGCAGCTACGTTGCTTCGGACCAGCCGCCGAATGTCATCATCATCTTCGTTGACGATCAGGGCTATTATGATTTGGGGTGCTACGGTGCGACGGAGGTCAAGACGCCACGGATTGATGCGATGGCTCAGGCGGGGACACGGTTCACCGACTATTATTCAGCCGCTCCCATTTGCAGTCCCTCACGCGCTGGTCTTGTCACCGGATGCTATCCGCGACGAGTCGGTAATCATATCTGGGTGCATCGCGCCGATTCGCAATCGGGAATTCATCCCGATGAATTGACAATGGCCGAGTTGTTTCAACAGAGCGGGTACGCAACGGCATGCATTGGCAAGTGGCACCTGGGATTCGAGGAACCGTTCCTGCCTCACAACCAGGGCTTCGATCACTACTTCGGGCTGCTGCACAATCTTGATCCGGTTGAGGTCGTCTATTTCGGCGACAAGGGTGTGCCTCTGATACGAAATGGTGAGACCGTTAAGCAGCCGGCTGATCCTGCTGAATTGACGAAGCTGTACACAGATGAAACCGTTGCGTTCATTGAGAAGAACAAAGACAAACCGTTCTTTATCTACTTGCCGCACACAATGCTGCACCATCCGCTAGGCGTGAGCGAAAAGTTCAAAGGCAGCTCCGATTGGGGGGAATACGGTGATGCGATTCAGGAACTTGACCACAGCGTCGGTCGCATTTTCGATTCTCTAAAGCAACAAGGCATCGACGATAACACGATTGTCATCTACGCATCGGATAACGGTCGACAGCCCGGTCGTACGCCGGAACAAAAGATTCGCGGAGGCAAGATTTCGACCTACGAAGGTGGCTTGCGTGTCCCGGCCATTGCTTGGGGACCGGGAGTTGGCTTGCAGGCTGGAGCAGAATCGTCAGCGGTTGTTCGAGCCATGGACTGGTACCCGTCGCTCGCGACGCTTGCCGGGATCGAGATTCCCGCAGGTCCCGTCATCGACGGTCGCGACATCAGTCCGTTACTCAAGGGTGAAACAAAGGTTGTCCCAGCACCATGGAACGGGAAATCGCTGAACGCAAAGATCCCGATGCGTCGTCGTTGGGATCCGCCTGGTGAATGGGAGCCGCTGATTAAACGCCACGAATACAACGATGCATTTTTCTACCATGGCAGTCACGGAGCCCTGGCGGCAGTGCGTTGGCAAAACTGGAAGATGTTCTTAAACCCTAGCGTTGAGCTTTACGATCTGTCGAAAGATCCCGGCGAGTCAAAGATTGTGCGCAACCGCGACATCGCCCGGAAGCTTCGTGGCATGGCGATCCTATTCCAGGAAGAAATGCGACTCGACGCTCGTCCTGCAGGGAAAGCATCTTCTGCTCGAACTGACGGGAACACCGAGATTCCAACGGAGACCATCGATCGACTGCACAGCAAGCTCGACGTGACCTTCGCACGTTATGGCGATCGCACGTTGGAAATGGATGTTTATCGACCCAAAGACTCCTGGGAAACCTTACCTGCAATTGTCTGCATTCACGGTGGTGGCTGGAACAAAGGGCGCAAGATTCACTTCCAAAATGTTGCCCAGGCATTGGCTGCGAAGGGGTATGTCACAGCCTCCATCGATTATCTCTTGAGTGGTGAAGCGCCGTTCCCGGTACACGTTCACGATTGCAAAGCGGCTGTGAGATTCCTGCGGGCCAACGCAAAGGAATATGGTATCGATCCAGACAAGATCGGCGCGATCGGCAGTTCCGCAGGAGGACATCTGGCAGCATTGTTGGCGACATCAGCCGGTGTCAAGGAGCTCGAAGGCAATGGCGGTAACGCAAACGCGAGCAGTGGCATTCAAGCCGCCGTCCCAATGTGTGGGCAAACTGATTTTCTATCCCAACGCAATCGTGAGATCTCCCGTGATCGCGACATCTGGAGAGAATATCTGGGCGGTTCGCAGGAAGAGCAGCCTGAAACGTATCGCCTTGCGTCTCCGCTGGTTCACGTCGACAAAACGGATCCACCCTGCTGGATCATCACTGGACAGCTTGATGATCCCAGCACGCACGCCGACAAGTTCCGCAAGCGTTTGGGCGACCTCGGAATTGAGACCGGAATGACCCTGATTGAGGATGCGCCGCATGGATTTCTTAAGAAGCAGGTCTGGTTCGATGAAGCAATGGAAACCGCCGACAAGTTTTTTACGAAAACACTGAAGCAATAAAACTTGCACTTAAACTTCAACTTAAACTTGCACTCCTTTCAAAACCTCCGAGCACGCTGCATGCAGGAGAGAGTTCAAGTTGAAGTTTAAGTTTAAGTTGAGATTTGGAGACAAGACATGAACAACCGCCGAGAATTTCTGTATGGACTGGGCACTTCGCTGGGAAGCATTGCCTTGTCGTCGATGCTGGCCGAGGATGCTACGGCGGTCGAGAAACAGAAGCCGCTTGCGCCACGAGACGGGCATCTTCCCGCTAAAGCAAAGAACTGCATCTTCCTGATGATGGAAGGCGGCCCCTCGCACATCGACACCTTCGACCCTAAACCGAAACTCTCAGACTTGCATTTGAAAGAGTTTGTTCGCGAGGGCCAGCAGAAATCTGCGATGGAGAGCGGTAAACGGTACTACGTGCAGAGTCCGTTCAAATTCCGCAAGCACGGACAAAGCGGGGCCGACATGGCCGAGAACTGGATGCATCTCCCAAAGGTCGCCGACGAGTTGTGCTTTTTCCGCGGTTGCCAGGTCGACAGCGTCAATCACCCCACGGCGATGTACCAAATGAATTGCGGAAATCGCTTCGGCGGTGATCCGGGAATCGGAGCATGGGTCACGTATGGACTGGGATCGGTGAATCAGGACCTGCCCGGATTCCTTGTGTTGCCGGAACTGTCGTATCCGCAAGGCGGAGCGGCCAATTGGAGCAACGGCTATCTGCCAGCTTTTTATCAAGGAACGCCATTGCGACCCAAGGGGTCTCCTATCCTTGACCTGCAGCCGCCCGCTGGCGTCACGACCGAACGTCAACGAAGGAACTTGGATCTGCTGGCCCGCATGAACCAGCGGCACGCTGAAGCACATCCCGAGCACCAGGAGTTGTCAGCACGGCTGGAAAGTTACGAGCTTGCCTTTCGCATGCAGACGGAAGTTCCCGATGCGATCGATTTGTCGGGTGAAGACCAAAAAACACTGTCGATGTACGGAATCGGCAACGAGACAACCGATGCCTTCGGACGCAAGTGTCTGCTGGCTCGCAAGATGGTCGAAAAGGGAGTTCGGTTTGTTCAACTCTACAACGGAACCTGGGACAGTCACGATTTCATCGAGCGCGCCCACGGGAATCTGGTTCGAGGCGTGGATCAACCGATCGCCGCGTTGATTGCGGACTTGAAGCAGCGAGGCCTATTGGACAGCACGCTCATTGTGTGGTGCGGAGAATTCGGGCGTTCACCCGACAACGGAGTGCGAGGTGGAACCGCATACGGCCGCGACCACAACCCCAACGCGATGACGATCTGGATGGCAGGCGGCGGCTGCAACGCCGGCCACACAATCGGAGCCACCGACGAAATTGGAATGACGGCTGTGGAAGACGTTCATCACGTTCGAGATTTCCACGTCACAATGCTGCGACTGCTCGGGCTGGATGACAACAAGCTGACGTTCTACCACGCCGGACGTTTCAAGCAGCTAAGCCAATTTGGCGGCAAAGTGATCGACAAGCTTATCGCGTAACGGCGACTCAACATTCCACCAACTGTGAGACATACCATGAAATACCTACAGAACAACATGAACGTCAGCCGTAGACAATTCAATCAAGGCGGTCTCGCTGCGATGATCGCTTCCGGGATGGCACCTTTGATGATCGGTCGCGCTCAAGCCGACGAACCGAAAAAGCAACTTGGACTCGCGATTGTCGGTCTCGGCGGTTATGCAACACGATCGATCGCGCCTGAAATTGCCGCGTGTCAGCATGTTCGTTTAGCGGGTGTCGTCACCGGCGATGCCGAGAAAGGGAAAACCTGGGCGAAGGAACACGGTTTCGAGCAAGACGCGATCTATTCCTATGACAGCTTTGACAAGATTGCCAGTGACGATCGAATTGATTTCGTCCACATCGCGCTTCCCAACTCAATGCACGCGGAATTTGCCATCCGCGCGGCAAAGGCTGGCAAGCATGTGATGGTGGAAAAGCCGATGGCGGTCTCCAGCCAGGAATGCGAAAAGATGATTGCCGCCGCGAAGCAGGCCGGTGTGCTGCTGGGTGTGAACTATCGGCTGCACTGGGAGCCACACCATGTGCAGGCAGTACTGCGGTGCCGTGCACTTGGCAACTTGTCCAATGGGAACTATGAATTCTCGTGGGCCTATGCTCGCGCTCTGACGGGGCCCAACAAAGACAAGGTCAAGAAGTGGCTCCTCGATCCGAAGATGGCAGGCGGAGGTGTGTTGTTCGACACCGGAGTCTATCCGATCCAGGCGGCTTGCTATCTGACAGGCCGCGAGCCTGTTGCGGTGCGCGGACTCCCGGCAACGCGTCATCCGGATCTCTTCCCAGAAGGCATTGAGGAAACAATGAGCTATGAACTGCTATTCGACGACGGCTTTCAAGCCCTCTGCCGAGCCAGTTACAGCCAGTCGTTTCACCAATGCACGACGCTGGGGCCGAAAGGATCGGTCGAGATTCTTCCCGGACAAAAAGGAAGCGTCTTCGGCCAGTCCGGGACAGGCAATCCAAAGCCTAAGCGATTGTTTGTGAACAAGAAGGAAATCGAACTCAAGCAGACCCTTCAGCAAGCTGTGCTGCTTGATGCCTTCGCCGTGGCGGTCAAGAATGGCGAAAAGGCCTTCAAGACTCCCGGTGAAATGGGACTGCGAGACATTCGGATCGTGGAAAAGATCTACGAGTCAGCGGCGAAAGGCGGACTCAAAGTCAGTTTGATTTGACGCCTGTTGTTTTGTCAGGCTTGGGGATAAAGGAATCAGGGACACCGACAGAAAGAAAAAAATAACATGAACATTCGAATCCAGCTGCTGTTTCTTTGTCTGCCACTCTTGATGGTGACATCTGCAAAATCAGATGAGCCGACAAAGAAGCCAAAGAATATCGTACTGATCCTGGCGGACGATCTTGGCTGGGCCGACACGACGCTGTACGGCAAGACGTCGCTGTACGAGACGCCGAACATCCAGCGGCTCGCCGCGCGCGGCATGACGTTTTCAAGAGCTTATGCGAGTCCGATTTGTTCGCCGACGCGCGCCAGCATCATGACGGGGCAGAATCCTGCAAGGCATGGGATGACCGCTCCCGCCGCGCATCTGGAGGTCGAACGACTTGAAGCGGTCACAAGTGAAAGCGGACCCTCCCACCAAAAATGCACCACCGTACGATCGGCGACACGGCTCAATCCCGACTTGCCGTTCCTGAGTCGGCTACTTAAGGACGCGGGCTACGCGACCGCGCATTTTGGCAAGTGGCATTTAGGGCGCGAACCGCAATCTCCGCTTGAACGAGGATTCGATGTGGACCTGCCACATTGGTGGGGACCGGGACCGAAATCCGGTTACCTTGCTCCTTGGGGGTATGAAAATCCAAACTTTAAAGAAGGCAAGCCCGGCGAACATATCGAAGATCGTATGGCGCAAGAAGCAATCACATGGCTGAAGAACCGCGACCGCAGCAAACCGTTCTTCATGAACTACTGGCAATTCTCAGTGCATGCGCCGTTCGGTGCCAAGCCAGAATTGATCGAACATTACCGAAAGAAACTTGGCAACTCTGTAGACGGTCTGTCTGAGCCTGGTGTTCGCGAGAAACTACTGGCATCGAATGAACCTAAAACAGGTCTTCCTCAGCAATCTCCGACGTACGCCGCGATGGTGCATTCGCTCGATGACGCGGTCGGGAGTCTGCTCATGGCTCTGGACGAAGAGGGAATCGCAGAAGAGACCATAGTCATCTTTTATTCAGATAACGGCGGGAATGTACATTGCGGCCTGGAGGAAACTTCTGCATCCGGCGACAAATACATCACTCCGATAACCAGCAATCATCCACTCCGCGGTGGCAAGGGTGGCATTCACGAAGGCGGCGTGCGCGTTCCAGCTGTGGTCGTCTGGCCCGGCGTGACCAATCCTGGATCGCGCAGTGATGTGCGGATTCAATCGACCGATTTGTACCCGACGATTCTTCGCATGCTGAACGTCGAATGTCCGCGTGACCACGTCATCGACGGCGTTGATTTCGCAAAGGCACTTCGCGGCGAACAGTTGGATCGCGAGCCGATGTTCACGCACGTTCCGGGGCACGGAAACTCACCGCACTGGCTTCCGCCGTCGACGTCTGTGCACGATGGTGACTGGAAACTGATCCGCACCTTTCACTACGGCGAACGCGGAAAGCACGATTATCGTTTGTATAACCTGCGCGATGACATTGGCGAAAACAACAACCTCGCCGCAACTCAGCCGGCAAAGCTCAAAGAGCTGGACAAGTTAATTGAGGACTACATCGTCGAGGCGAATGTGGTCGTCCCGTTACCAAATAAGAAGTTTGATCCTGCGAAGTTCGACCCCAAAATGACCGGCGTGCAAGCAGGCGGATTGAAGATACCTCGGGGCTTCAAAGGTATGCCGAAGGCCAATCGCGGGGCCAAACCTATCTCGACTGTCAGCAAAAAATCTATGCTGGGATGGCTGGCCAAGAACGCTGAGGCAACCATCGAGGGCGATTCACTGCGAATCACTCCTGCAGGCCGCCAGCCGTTTATCGCCAACGCCAAAATGCGTGTAAACGGTCCTGTCGAAGTCAGGCTGCGAATTCGAGCACAGAAAGATGGCACTGGCCGACTACAGTGGCGCACCGAAGGCCAGGAAGGCTTCCCAAAGGATGGCCAAAGCAAATCGTTTGATCTCGTTGGCGGAGACTGGCAGGAGTTGAGCGTGCCACTGGCGGTCGAAGGCCACCTCATTCACATGCGTTTCCATATGCCCGACTCCAAGCGGCCAACAGAGATCGACTGGATCGAAATTGGCCAGAAGGAAGGAAACGCCAAAGGCCGAGAGTGGTGGGACTTCAAGCAATCAGAAGCACCGAAGAAGCCCAAGCAGAAGTCTGAGGCTTCCGGTCATGAAAGTGACAATAAATGAAAGAGGGATCAGCGGCGAAAGCCGGAGCCCAGGTTCCTATGTGAGCTATGCGACGGCTCGACTCGTATGGTTCGCGCGAATTGGCACAACTGTTCAGGACCCGAACACAACGCTTGCCAATGCCTCCTCACAATGCTCGACGCGCGTCCCCGCAATGCTCATGAATAGGAGCATAGAACCGACACTGATTCTGGCTGCGACGCTGGGCGCCGACAGTTTTGCTTTTTCCGCTGACAAACCGAACCTCGTCTTGATTCTCAGTGGCGACCAGGCGCGGACGGACTACGGTTCATGGGGCATCCAGAGATCCGAACGCCGAGTCTCGACGCGCGAAGTTTGGTGTTCGATCGCGGCTACGTGGCATCACCACTTTGTCGTCCGTCACTGGCTTCGATGGTGGCCGGTCTCTATCCGTATGGTCATGGAATCACGGGGAATGATGTGAATGGCCGTAACGAACTCGCCGCTCTCGATGTCCCTCTCCGTGAGCAGTTTTACGAGCCCCCAAGCGTTATCCGAGTACTTACCGCAAACGGTTATCTCGGTCATCAGTCGGGCACTCGAACCAATCGGAGAAATACCGACGCCACTAATGACAAAACCCTCAGCCGTAAATTTCGCGGCTGAGGGTTTGTGGTTCGGATAACCGACCAGAAGCTCCCCGATTAGGACTCGAACCAGGGTGGCGGGTTGTGAAAGTGGCGACAGGATTTGAACTCCGTAAACCCCTGCAAGGCAGTAGTTTCGATCAATTGTCGCTCATCGCCTGCTGAATAGCGTCGCCTGTTTGAACTGACTGATTTGAGCTTCATGATTTACGTAACTCGCACCCACCAAACGAGAAACAGCTCGCCGCAATTCATTGCGGCGAGCTGTTTTGATTTTCAGTCGGGGCGACAAGACACCGTTAGAACTTTTTCACCGTGGCGTCGTCGAACTGCAAACATCGCAACTCAATATCTGCGGACATGTTGTGGCAGTATTGGCGTGATTCGTATACGAAATCCATCAGCCCAATTGCACGGGCGATTTCGCGCTTCGGTCGGACCACTGATGCGAGTTTGAGACTCCGATTAGCCGCTGAAGTTTGCCCGATCGCCAACACGAAGACAAGCCGCGAACCGCCAGAGGTCGACTGCACAGTTCGAGCATTAACTGACCAAGGACACGCCCACCTTAGCGCGCAAGGTAAATCGCGGTTGTATCAAATTGACTGCACGTGCTGGTGGATTCTTGGGAAACCCGCAATCAAGTTCTTAGATTGTTTCGGTGTGCTCTCGGTCTAGTCAACGATCGAAAGTTGACTGCTTCGCCATTTACGGTCGGTCGATGCAGACCGTCGCTTGCTGGACAACCGAGATGCCGAGAATTTAAAGGCCGGGATTGCACCCTTGGCATCTTCCGACGATCTCAATAAGTGATTGAGTCCCACGTGTAGGCGTGACTTACGGTTGGTCCGACTCCCCGGTCAGGCCCTCAGCCTTGATGCGGTTGGCGTCATACTCACTGGCGGTTGCCGCGCGATCTTCACCTGAAAGCCCCATTAACTCTTCCGCCTCGGCGAAGAAGCGGAGTACTTCTTCGTGCTTCGAGTGTTCTTCCGATGCAGCTGATCGAGCATAATACTCGTGGGCTATTTCTTTTTCTCCCAATTGCCAGTGGGCCATTGCCAAAAACAGCCACTGCCAGGGATCGCCGACGTTCTTAGTTAGCTCGATTGATTTCATCTCGGCCTCGATTGTCTCCTGCCAATGCCCCAGTCGGTAGTGTGACCAGCCCAGGACTTGCCAGCCGTCAGCTTCGTTTGGAAGCAGTTCCACCGTCTTTCGGGCGAAAATGATTCCCTTTTTGGGATCGCGAGCTTTAGGGTCGGCGGAAGTTGCCAGTTGCCACGCCCCACTCCCATAGAACGCCCCAAGGTTATTCTTGATAGTCAGCGTGGAAGGATGTTCCTCGCCGAATTTGCGGCGGTAACTTTCGAGCGTCTGCAAATAATGGGCTTCCTCGTCGTTGTAGCGGGCTTGGACTCGGTAAACGAGGGCTAGGCTTTCCACACAAGAGAGAGTTCTCGGATGCTCGTCGCCAAGTACGCGGCGGCGAATTTCGAACGTCTGTAGATATAGTTTTTCCGCCTCGTCGTAGCGGGCTTGATAATAGTACACAACAGCCAAGTTGTTCATGCTGTCGAGCGTGCTGGGATGTTCCTCGCCAAGTGTGCGGCGTTTGATTGCCAGCGTCTGGAGCTGGAGTTTTTGCGCTTCGTCGTAGCGTGCTTGGGCGCTATAAACGTTCGCGAGGCTGCCCATGCTGTTAAGCGTGCTGGGATGCTCCTTGCCGAGTGCGCGGCGTTGGATTTCCAGCGTCTGGAGAAGGAGATCTTCAGCCTCGTCGAAACGAGCTTTGCTTCGGTACACAATCGCCAGGTTGTTCATACTTTCAAGCGTGCTGGGGTGTTCCTCGCCAAGTGTGCCACGTCGGATTTCAAGCGTTTGAAGATGTAGCTTTTCCGACTCGTCGAAGCGGGCTTGTTCTTGGTAAACGAGCGCTAGATTATTCATAGCCGCAAGCGTTTTTGGATGGTCCTCGCTAAGTATGCGGCGGTAGATTTCGAGCGTCTGCAGATATAATTTTTCCGCCTCGTCGTAGCGGGCTTGGCCTTGGTACACTCCCGCTAGCGTCAACATGCTGGTCAGCGTGTAAGGATGTTCGTCGCCGAGTGTTCGGCGCCCGATTTCGAGCGTATCGAGACTGAGCTTTTCCGCTGATGGGTAATCTGCTTTGCTCCAGAGTACGCTGGCTAGGCTATTCATGCTGACAAGTGTATTGAGATGTTCGTCGCCGAGTGTGCGTTGGCGGATTTCGAGCGTCTGGCGATTGAGCTTTTCCGCTGCCGAGTAATCCCCCTGGTCGCTGAGTACATTGGCTAGGTTGCCCATGCTGGTGAGCGTGATGGGATGTTCGTCGCCGAGTGTGCGGCGTTGGATTTCGAGTATCTGGAGATAGAGATTTTCCGCTTGTGCGTAATCCCCTTTGTCGCGAAGTACGTTGGCCAGGTTGTTCATGACACTGAGCGTACTGGGGTGTTCGTCCCCGAGTGTGTGGCGTCCGATTTCGAGCGTCTTGAGATAGAGCTTTTCCGCTGCCGAGTAATCCCCTTGGTCGCGGAGTACATTGGCTAGGCTGTTCATGACACTCAGCGTTTCCAGGTCTTCAGGACCCAGTGCACGACTTGCACGGGTCAGCAATGCATCCAGCTCCTCGCGGGCCGCTTTTAAATCCCCCAGTTGCGCAAGTATTTGGGCGGCTATCCGAGCGGATTCGATTGTGTACTTGTTCTCAGCGCCGAGAAGCTGTGTGCAGAGCTTTAAGGCTCGATCGGCATGTTGCTGGGCCTCTTTAGAAACGCCGAGGGCTGCGTAGGTTTTTGCCAAGGTGTGCCGGATGGTTGCTTCGACTAGCGGCTGGTCGGCGAACTGAGTGTCGATTTTTTTCGCCGCCTGATCTATGACAGTCCGCAGGGTGACGTTGGGGTTCGGCTGGTTTTCCGGGTTTGCCTGGGCAAGCAGATCGTCATTGAGAAAGGCGCTTACTGCCGCAGAGATGGCAGTTTCGGTCCTGGCTTTTTCAGCCTCTTCTTTGGCGAGTTGCTCCGCTTTCTCGGCGCGTGTTGCTTCGTCTTTGGCCAGCTGTTCTGCATCGATAGCGCGGTCTCGTTCGACAACAGCGTCTTTCTCCGCCTTCACGGCCCGAATCGCCTGCAAGCTTGCAAGGCCAACTCCAATCATCAAAGCGGCGGCGACCATTGCCCCCGTGCCTAGCAACACACTATTTCGGCGAGCGAATTTACGGAATTGATACACATTCGAAGGTGGAAAAGCTTGGACCGGTTCATCGTTGAGATAGCGCTCGATGTCGGCTGCCAAGCTACTGGCGGTTTCGTAGCGGCGATTTCGATCCTTCTCCAGGGCCTTCATCACAATCCAGTCGAGTTCGCCCGTGACGGTTTGGTGAAGACGCCTTGAGTCGACGCTGCGACGCTCCGAGATCGTGCTGCTTTCGGAGGCCTTCAATGTATCAACGCGGTTACTTGGGCGCGGCGGTTCTACTTCGCGGATGATGCGGCGGATCTCTTCGTAGCCTTTACCTCGCATCTGTTCACGGTCAAACGGCGTGCAGCCAGATAGCAGCTCATACAGCAAAACGCCCAATGAATAGACATCGCTGCGGGTATCGACATCTAAGCCGCTCAGCCCGGCTTGCTCGGGACTCATGTATAACGGCGTGCCGAGCATCTGCGAAACATTGGTGTAGATCGTCTGCTCGGTCAGTTGCTCGCCGGTTGCTTTGGCGAGGCCAAAATCGATCACTTTGGCAACCGGTTTTGCGTCGATCTCGGTGATCATCACGTTGGACGGTTTCAGATCGCGATGGATGATCCCCTTTTGGTGGGCGTGTTGGACCGCGCGGCAAACCTCGACAAACAATTCCAGCCGTTGCCGTGTGGTCATTCTGGCCTGATCGCAATAATCGGTGATCGACAAGCCTACGATCAGCTCCATCACGAAATAGGGTCGACCGGTTTCTGTGGCGCCGGCGTCAATGACTTTGGCGATGTTAGGGTGATCCATCATGGCCAGCGTCTGTCGCTCAGCCTCGAAACGCGCGATCACTTGGCCGGTGTCCATCCCCGCTTTGATGATCTTAAGAGCCACCTTGCGGCGAATTGGCGTTTTCTGCTCGGCGGCATAGACGACGCCCATGCCACCTTCACCGATCTGCTCCCGTATTTTGTACGGCCCGATTTGCGTCACTTCGGCTGTCGCGAGATTCGTCGTAGCAACCGTTGCTGCAAGTTGCCCTGCGGCTTGGTTAGCTACCAGTCGGTCAAGCGGCCGCTCCAGATAGCTGGCGTCGACGTCGTGAGCATCAAGCAGTTTCTCGACTGCCGCTTTTAACTCCAAATCACCGCTGCATTCTCGCTCGATGACTTCCGCACGCTGTACCGTCGACTTTGTCTGCAGGCAGACGTTGAAGACTTCGCGTACTCGCTGTTGCAACTTGCTGGACATGGTCACTCACTTGCGTCGGTAAACCTAAACGGACTCAGCAAATGTGTTGATTACGCCTCTGCTGAGCGAGCTGTCACGTACTCTAGTTATAGGGACGTCGTTTCGAGGTGCGATCCCCCCAGCAAATCGTTTGAAAGAACCTCGGGGCCGCGTTAGGGAGTCGTCCAGACGGGTATGAGCATGAAGCAACGGCGTTCTACGGTCGTAGTCTGGTTCTTACCTTTTCCCGAAGTTGTTGATTTCCTGGCGGCGACGGCGATGGGACCAAAGCCCGAACTATTTCGGCTGTTCAAGGTGGGCAAATGGCCCAACCAGGAGGTATCGGCGCTAAACCAAAAGTCCATGTCGCCCTGCGATCCCGTCACCAATTCGTCGAGGTAAAGCAAGCCCAGTTCCGAGTGGGAAAGAAACACCAAGTTTCGCCCGACGTATTCTTTTCCAATAACATCGCCACTCGGGTTGATATCACTGGATCCACTCGAAGTGTCATTCAAAGGCTCAAGCCCGTCGAATGTAACTTGGGCGGCGACGGAAAGGGTCGTTGTTGTCGTTTTCTTTCCCGTGCCAGTTTCAACAGTTTGGTCGGCGCTCCCGATTACCGTGCCAATGTTGTTAATACCGTTGGCGTATGCCAGTGGCAGAGTCTCCAGGGAAACGCCTGGATTTAAAAGAAAAGTGCCACCTCCACCTCCATGCTGACCGGCAACCTGCCTGAAATCGTTGAGCGTTGCATCGTTCACTGTTAGTGGGGCCCCTGTCGCCGGGTCCTTCAGGGTATTGTATTCCGTTTCCGTGGTTGGGTTGAAAAGATAGGCGTGTTGGACACCACCCAGCGAGAATTTGGCGAGAACATCCCCATTGTTATTGATGTCGCGACCATAGGAAAACGTACTCCCAGCCGGCTCGGGGAGGTACTCCCACGTCGGTGTCGGCGTAGCGGCAAAGATGTCCAGGTCGAGGTAAAATCCCACTCGGACCCGTTCGCCGTTGACCACCTTTTCGAGTAAGCCTACTACCTGCCCCTGGGTATTGAGGCCACTGCATCGACTTTTGGACCAGCCCAATCCAGAATGCGGAATCCACTGATCGAGCGAATAAACGGTTCCGGGATCTCCAATCACTCCATCGTGATCATAGACGAAGCCGACCGAATCGGGACCATCGGGTGTATGCTCACCGACAACAATAATGTGATCGATGTCGTCAATCGTGATCGTGTCGATATCACGAGGCTCAACAAAACCGCCGTTTGTACTGATGGTGGGAATTTGTATGGCTTGATATTCCAGTTGCTGTGCGTTGGCAAGAGTCGCAAAACAACTTGGCAATGCCAGGAGGGCCATGAAGGCGAATAGTCGTAAGGACTGTAGGCGAATCGTCATTGTCGGAGTTCCTTGTGATAGGCGGCATGGGGACCGGTGGGAGTCGCGTTTGGTGAGACAAGCCCAATCGGCACAAAGAACAATGCGTCTTTTGAGAGAAAAACGACCGACAGAATCCGAAGATTCTTTTTTGAGCTCTCGCGGAGCCTAGTAATCGCTTGTTTCGACGACCGCATGACAGCCGGGGGGCACTCGGAAACCAGTTCGAGAACGTCTCAGTTGGCAAATGGGTGCGACGGGCTTCCCAATTAGTCACTTGATGAGAAGCCGGAAAATTCATTCTTGGTCACTATGCAGGGTGGCGTCCTAGCCCTAATCGGCGAGCAGGAGTTGCAAGCGAGACTTTGCGTAGGCCCAATCTTGAATCGCCGTCGATCTCGCCACCCCTAAAGCCTCGGCCGCTTCGGTTAGTGTGAAGCCAGCGAAAAATCGCAGCTTGACCAATGCGGCAAGTCTCTCATCCTCGTCGGCGAGTTCCTCAAGGGCATCGTTGATCGCCAGCACCAACTCGGGGTTTGAAGCATCAGCTGGATTGACATCGTCGACATCCAGCCGCTTCATTTCTCCACCTCGCTTCTGCCGCAGTCTTGCTCTGGCTTGCTCCACCAAGATCCGCCGCATGGCCTCCCCTGCAGCCGCGAAAAAGTGCCCGCGTGAGTCCCAATGCTGCGCTTTGTCGACATCCATGAGGCGCACATACGCTTCGTGCACCAATGCCGTTGCCTGCAGCGTATGATCTGGCCGTTCGTTCGCCATCCGGGCCGTTGCTAACTTCCGAAGCTCTTCATAAACCAGCGGCAACAGTTTTTCTGCTGCTGACGGATCGCCCGACTCAATCTGCGACAAGATGTATGTGACGTCACTCATCACGGCATTGTACCTCCCGCTACGACGAGCGTAACCATTCGGGGCATGGAAGAGCCAAAAACAAAGATTTGGTTTCTACTCGGGCGACTGTGCGATCTCGTGGTGTCTGCGATCTCGTGGTGTCTGTCACCACAGATCGTTGCTTTGACTACACCGACGCAAGTGGCTGGGACATCTGGCAGCACAGCCCATGGAGACCTGCGAACAACGTTAACTACACCGCAGAGTCGTCGGGTCTTGCCGACACGTACCGTGATCATCCAAGCAGCGACACGCAGCCCTTCTTTCACACAGTTCCGGGCATGAAGCACTACCGGAAGCGGTACGACCTGATTCGGCAATATCAGGAACGGTTCGTGGCCAAGATGCTTTCGTCGAGCCTCGACTACGGACATGTCCTCTACTGCATGAACAACGAAACTTCCACGCCGGCAGAGTGGGGCCAGCACTGGATCGAGTTCATCAAAGATGCCGCGAGAAAGAAAGGCGTTGTGGTCTGCACGACGGACATGTTCGACGACGCTTTTGACGCGGACAAAGCAAAGCACACTCCCATCATCTTCAAAGACCCCGACCACTACATGTTCGCTGACATCTCTCAAGTGAACAGTCGCATTTACGACGACACCCACTGGGAGCGGCTTGAGCTGCTTCTGAAGCTGGTGAACTCACATCCGCGGCCAACAAATCACGTCAAGATCTACGGCGGCGGATATACAAGCTGGGGATCGGGCTCTCCCGAAGATGCCGTCGAACGATTTTGGCGCGACATCCTCGGAGGTTCCGCGGCCGTGCGGTTTCACCGTCCCGGACCCGACCAGAAACTGAGCCAGCGTATGTGGGGAAGTGTTCAGGCCGCTCGCCTGCTGTCGGACCGGATTAACCTCTGGGACCTCGAGCCCCGAATGGACTTGCTGTTGGACCGTGACGACAACGAAGCATACGCGGCGGCCAAATCGGGCGAAGCCTACGCCGTTTACTTCACCCACGGCGGGTCAGTGGGGCTCAATTTGTCCGACGCACCAGGTAACTACGATTTGGCGTGGATCAGCGTGTCGGAAGGCGTCATTACTGACACGACTTCTGCGAAGCTCTACGGACGTACGGCGAAATCCATTGCAGGCGGACAAGTCGTGAGCCTCTCCACACCATACAAAGGTGGCTGGGTCGCCGTCATCTCCAAGAAGTAGAACTTCCGAGTGATTGCCAATACCTTGATCGCCAATACATGATCGCTAATACAAGGGTCATGGTTTCACGCTTGCGCGGACTGCTGGCGACGGCTCAGTCCAATAGTAGTGGGCGAAATAGGCCCAGCTACCCCGTGGCGATGTTGACGGCGAGACCACCCAGTTGTTGTCGAGCGCTGTGCGAATGCGTTGCTTCGTTACGGGAGGAAGTCGACCGCCGCCGGAGACTTTGTGTTCGCGTGGCTCGGTCAGTGATCAGCAGTCATAGCTCCTTAGCCAATCGGCCGGACAACGATCGACGGTTTGGCGCGGTCTGACTTGCCGGCGAAGGGAATTTTCCGGAATGGGTGTCCAGTCCACTTGTGAAACCCCGTTGCCCGTTGGGGTTTTGCCCTAACGCGCCGTGGTTTCCCAGGGTGTGCTACGCGACCCTGGGCTGTGCAATTTAACGCCTTCGGCGTAGGGCGACGAAACGGAGCAACGGTCGGAGGGCCGGAGGTCGTGGACTTAAGCGGGCCAAACTTTGCCGTGGTTGGAAACGAAGTCTCCTTCGCAGCAACGACTACCGGAGCGACAAGCCAGGCTTGGAAGGTCGTTGATTCCGCGGGCAATGTTGTGGCAGACGGTACAGGGCCAACGTTCGAGTTTAGACCAGAATCAACTGGCGATTTCACCATTATCGTCACCGCAGAGGATGCTGCCGGCACAACCGACTCCGAACAACTAACCCTGACAGTCGCTCAGTTGGGCGTCGTCGACAACGATCTGGTCGTCGCTGGAACGGACGCTGCTGATTCCATCGGCGTCTACACGGATGCTGCCGGTGATTTGCATGTCTACATGAACGGTCAACACGCGGGTGAATTTGCAGGGGTGACAGGTGAGATCATCGTCAGTGCCGGAAATGGCAACGACGCTATCTACATTTCGAAGTTCGTCCACCACAATACGTAACTGTGGGGAGGCAACGGTCACGACTGGATTGTTGGCGGCAGCGGCGACGATTGGATTGACGGAGGTAGGGGGCATGACTGGCTCAATGGAAGAGCGGGCAACGATGTAATCTACGGTTCGGGTGGTCACGACATTCTGTTCGGACAACTCGGCGACGACGAGTTGCATGGGGGGCGTGGTAACGACAAACTCTTTGGTGGCGATGGAGACGATGACCTATACGGAGGTGCCGGCCACGATTTCCTCTTCGGAGGTGCGGGCAATGATCTGCTCAGTGGTGCCTCTGGACGCGATGTCCTGATCGGCGGATCGGGCGATGACGTCTTGCTTGGCGGATCAGGCCGAGACCTGCTCATCGGCGGACCTGGCAACGACACAATTGACGGCGGTCCAGGGCGAGACTGGTGGCGTTGAGAACGGTTCGATTCCATACCTGAATTTGTTGGCTCCGTAGCGGAGGCCGAATCTCGTGGCTTGACGGCTCGTTCCACGAACCCGGAGGGTTCGCAGCCATTAGCCGGTGGTTGAGCGAAGCGACACCACCGGACAAGACGCCACAAAAACTCGCATCCTGGAGGGATGCCAGCCGGTACCAGCACGATCGCGAGAAAGCGAGGCATGGAATCTTGCCCCGTGGCATGGTGACATCCCTCAAGGCCTCCAGGATGCGGGTGTATCGGGTGACGGTTAGCGGAGGTGTCGTCGCTTCGCTCCTCAACCACCGCTAATCAGAATGTGGTAGAGAAGCTGTTGGGCAGCCAATTTGTGTCGCCCTCCGGGCTAGAATGGGATGCACTCAAGGTCCGGTGGCTTACGCCCAATGGCAGGGGATGTGTCGCCCTCCGGGCTGAAGAATAAGGTCGTTCGATCGCCCTGCGATCGAAACAGGACCAGTGGATTTCCCCTTGCCGATCACATCGCTGACCGTCAAGTCCATCGCAACAGAAGACGGTCGTTGCCTACGAAGACAATGTCTGAGCAAGTTTCTTGAGTTTCTATGCGCGCCACTGTCAGTGGCCAGCTGTTTGGATATCAACGGCCCGAACCTGCAGCACACTGTACGGGTGCAATGCCAGGATATTAACGTTGCCGTCCTTGGTTTCGCAAACGCCGAGGATGACAAAGCGGGTGATCGTCTTGCCATTTGCTAGCTTCTTGAAGCCGCCGTGGAATGGCAGTGGCTTGTCATCTTCATCCGTGAAGTCGGTGAAGTCGGGATTGCGAATCGCGACGACACCCAGATCGACGGGTGCTTTATCGCCCGGGCGATAACGAACCAGATGCAACATGCTGATTCCGTCCACTTTCTCGGTGATCGCACACCACGCGGCGCCCGACGGGCCGACGCACATGGCGCGACAATCGGTGCTCTTCTGGTTTGCACCCGGAAGCAACATTCCCAGGCTTCGACCCGCCAGCGTGTCGCCTTCGACGGTCAGGTCGTAGGCAAATAACGCATTGCCACTCATCGGTTGGGCGTAGAGGGTCTTTCCGTCTGGCGAGATGTCCCAATTGACCGGGTCGGGTTTTTCTAAAGCCAATCGAGTTGCCGCAGTTGGTGGCTCGCCGTCGATCGTTTGCCGTAGCCGTTCGAGCTTGTCGGTTCGTGGGTCGTAACGAGCAATGTCGCCGCCGAGTATCGGATGGTACGCTCGCCCGAAAGAGTCCACCACAATGAAACCATAGCTATGTTCCGTATCCATCAACTCGCGATAGGAACCGCTCTTCAAATCAAGGACCAGAAAGACAGCGTTCTCGCCGGGGCCGGGGCGGTGATCGGAACAGGTCGATATGTAGGCGACGCCTCGTGCTTCGTCCGGCGTTATGCTGTTGATGCCATGGTGCGGGACCGGTATCGGATAGACCTTGGTCTCGCCCGTTTTTGGGTCGTAGACCATTGGATAGCCGCCGGGATACTCTTCACGCGTTTCGGTCGCCGTCGGATACCCTTGTTTAGTGCCGAAGTAAATCTTGCCGGTCAACTTCCCGGTGTTGTTTCGTGTGTGAATTTTCGCTTGGGCTCCAAAGCCTTTCAGGTCCTTGCCAATCGCTTTGTGAGTATCGACGACGATCTTCATCTTCTCCGCCGCCGGATCGAATTCGACCAGCCACGAGTTGACCGCATTGGCGTGAGTGCCAATATACAGGCGTCTGTTGTGGCCTTCGATGATCGCGAAGTAGCCCTCGCCGTCGGTCGCCGTTTCCTTGGGGATGACGTAGGCGGTGGCGTCAATCCACTTCGTCGGCATGGGTTCGACGGCACTGGGTTCGACGGCACTGGGTTCGACGGCACTGGCCTCGATCGACATCACAACGACGACCAAAAGTAAGATCAGTTGTTTGCGTTTCATGTTTGAGCTCCGGTGGAGGTCTAGCGATAGCAGGGCTTCGAGCGATTCGTTTCATCAACCAACTTCGATGGATACAATATAGTGGCGTTGCGCCGTTCGGAAAAGGAACTACGAAAATCCGCTGAATCCTCCACCCGCCGCGGCATACGATGAGTACCCTGACAAAAGCCGCGACCTCCTTAGCCAATCGGCCGGACGACGGGCTACGGTTTGGCGGTGTAACTTGCCGGCGAGCGGGATTTGCCGGGTAGGTGTCCCTCGGCCCACGGTGCCGATTGCACTTGAGAAACTCCGTTGGGGTTTTGCCCTAACGCGTCGTGGTTTCCTGGGGTGCGCTGCGCGACCCTGGGCTGTGGAATTTAGCGTCTTCGGCGTATGACGACAAAGAGGGGCTGCGTTGTACAACTTCGACGCGAGCAACACGGCATCGGCGATTTGGGCCCGGCGATCGCCATCGACATCAACGAACGCGGCGCCGTTTTGCTCTGCGGGCAGTAGGCCTGAGCCGTTTTCGCGGAGGAAATTCATGACCAATACAAGGTCAGATATTCCGCTTCGACCGTCGCTGTCGACGTCGAATGGGTCGATGGGGTTCTGCCATGGAGGCCGAGGCTCGGCCGTTTGTGTTGGCGGCGGGACGGGCTCGTAGACAATGCTTCGTGCCGGGTTGGCAGCGGCCGTTCCGCCGTCAATGTAGCCTTCGCCGTTGGCAATGGCGATTGCGGAAAACGTCTCCAACTGAGTTACCGACGCTGCGATACTAGTCAACGCCGTTCGGCCGTGTGGGCTAACGTGAATCTGTAGAGTATTGGTGGTAGCGTCATAGTTCGCCGTGGGCGAGTCTGCATCCGCGGCATCGTTGATGATGCTGATGACCAATTCACGGTCGGTTGAGCCGGGCAACGTTGCGGTGATTTTCAACTCGTTAGAGTCGGTTACGGCCGTCACGTTGATGTCGTCGCTGTAGCCGACCACTGAACCAAACAGTGGAACTGTCGCGGAGAATCCGCGAATGCCGCCCGTCGATTGGGCAACGTCGCTTGCCGCCGTGTCGCCAGCATTGTTGATGTTCACGACGACGGTGCCGGCGTTCGCATCATACGTAGCCGCCGGAGTCGCAGCCGGCGTGGCCCCCGCCGAAAGACCGCGGCAAACCGTCGGTCGTTGCCCGGCCGTTTGGCTAACGGGTGGCGACTGCTGATCGGACGTATAGGAATTATCTGAGGTATCGAGATCTCGCGGATCGGCGAAATCGGTGGTATCCAGATCGCGCGAATCGAACCGCACATCGATGTGCGTGATTCGTCCGATAGACTTGATCTGGATATCTCCGATAATTCAGATACCACCGATCCGTAGCACCGCGGCAAACCGTCGGTCGTTGCCCGGTCGTTTGGCTAACGGCTGGCGACAGCTGATCGGACGTATAGGAATTATCCGAGGTATCGAGATCTCGCGGATCGGCGAAGTCGGTGGTATCCAGCTCGCGCGAATCGAACCGCACATCGATTTACGCACGTTGGTAGTAGCAAATTCGTTATTCTGGGTGGTTTCCTGAGCAACACCAGTACGTCAATGCTTGGTGAAAGAAGCATTTCATGGCGAAGCGGCTGAAAACGCGATAGAACCTCAGGTACCGACGCTTCGGGTAACGTCGATACGTAAGGCTGGCGATGATCTTGGTTCGCCGCGCTAGGGTAAAACCCCGACGGTCGACGTCCACTGAGGCTTCGCCCGTACTACTGTGCGATCTCGTGGTGTCTGTCACCACAGATCGTTTCTCCTTCTCAGCGGATATCGGACGTGCCCCTTAATCTTCGGATGGCACATCTCGCCGGGCGACAGTTAGGATATGGTGTTCTCTGAGGTGCGAGTCTTGGTCACGGTGCCTCGAACCAATGATCGATCATCCATTGGTAACGAGACGGATCGCTTTCCATGATTTCGAGTAAGGCAACGTTGATATCTTTTCGCAGTACGCTGTCCGTTGGAAACGTGATTCCATAGTCGTGTTCCGCAAACGTCGGTCCAACGAGTGCCAAACCCGGTGCGTTCCGCGGCACGTGGTAGCGAAGCAAAGCGACATCGTGAACGGTTGCGACCACTTCGCGATTTCCTACTGCTGCCAGTGCGTCGGCGAGACTCTCCATCCGTACAACTTGGATTTCGTGGCGTCGCAACGTTCTCTCTCCGATGGAATTTTTCACCACCGCGACGGGCTTATTCCGAAGGTCACTTGGGACACGAATGTCGGTGCGAAGTCGCTGAACGGTGAGAGCGGAAGAGAAGACACCGACGGCAATGCCGAAGAATACGATACCCGTGACGATAATGAGTATCCCGAGCAGTCGACTCAGTGGTTTGCGTGGAACGAAATCTCCGTATCCAACCGTCATCATGGTCACGACGGTCCACCACATAGCTTGACCGACACCCACATGCCAGCGGTCGTCGAATATGTCATTCTTCCCCATTTCGGTGAGCCATATAAGATGGGCGCAGCCGACTTGGAACAGGAGCAACCACAGAATGACGTATCGCAGTTCCGATGACATCGCGACGTCCCAGAATCTCCACCCTGTCCCCTCCGTTTTCGCCGCAATG
>JBLHLE010000009.1:0-22096 GCA_047620805.1 Pirellulaceae bacterium | reverse complement strand
TCAAAGTGGGACAAGTCAGTTCGGTGGAACCAACGCGACGATTGTGACACCGGTAGCCGAACTGAACGGCAACTTCACTGTCACTCACACAAACGTTAACGACACAACGACGACGACGATATCAGGAAATTCGGTCACCGCCTTTGCTGGAAAGCGGGGCGACGATGACAATAGTACGGACGATGACCAGGGCGTTCAGCTGACGCAGGGTCTGGTGCATGTCGTCTTGGAAGATAATGCCGGCGTGAAGAATCATGCGTTGGCGGCGCGAGGTTCGGTGGAGCTTCTAGGTGTTGATCAGGTCGGCTTCAGTGGCGACTTGTTTGTCCAGCGGAATACTTTCGGTAGCGAAACGACACTCGACTTTGGCGATGGGAACGCAGCCAACGATGTCGAGATTGCGGCCACGACTGATTTCCGTTTCGGCGGCGACGATGTCACGCTGATCACACCAGTTGCCGATTTGAAAGGTAACTTCTCCGTTACGCGGAGTAGTACCGATCCGAACAACACTCCGGGCGACACGACGGACGATGTGACGACGACCACGATCACCGCTACCAGTGTCACGACGTTTGCTGGCAAACGCGGCGCGACGACTGCCGAGGATCTGGGAGTGCAGCTGAGCGACGGGATGGTCCACGTTACCCTGGTTGCCAATGACAGCGTGACTCCCGCCACCAGCGACCATGCGTTGGCTGCCAGCGGCACCGTTGAGTTGCTCGGCGTCGACGACGTCAGTTTTAGCGGCGAACTGTTCGTGCAGCGAAGTACTTTCGATACTGAGACGACGCTTACGTTTGGCGATGATGTCGACGAAAATAATCTTGTCGTCGCCCCCAATACTACTTTCCACTTCGGTGGCGACAACGTCACGCTGCTCACGCCCGTGGCGGAGCTGAGCGGCAATTTCTCGGTCACTCGCGCGACTGACAATAATGTCACGACCACGATCATCGCGGCCAACTCCGTCACCGCCTTTGCTGGTAAGCGGGGAGCTAATGACGAGAGTACCGACGACGACATCGGTGTGCAATTGAGCCAAGGGCTGGTTCACGTCATTCTTGAAGATAACAACGGCGCGCAGAATCACGCTCTGGCGGCGCGAGGAACGGTTGATCTGTTGGGCGTAGATCAGGTCAGCTTCAGCGGCGACTTGTTCGTCCAGCGAAACACATTCGGTGTCGAAAAGGCACTCGACTTCGGCGACGCCGACATAGACAACGACGTTCCAGTGGCAGCCAATACCGACTTCCTCTTCGGTGGAACAGACGTCACGCTGATCACACCGGTCGCCGAACTGACGGGTAATTTTTCCGTCGCGCGAATTTCCGACGACAACAATACTCCTGGAGACGCCGCCGACGACATTGTCACCACGACCATCAGGGCAGATTCAGTCACCGCCTTCGCGGGGACTCGAGGTGAGAATGACGAAAGCAACGCCGATGATCTCGGCGTGGAGTTAAGCGACGGTCGTGTTCACTTTCTCTTGGAGGACAATGCGGGTGCGAAGCAATACGCGCTCGCGGCAAGTGGCACTGTCGAATTACTGGGTGTACAGAATGTCACAATCAGCGGCGGGTTGTTTGTTCAACGAAGCACCTTTCCCGATTCAAGGTTGTTGGATTTTGGCGATGCCGACGTCGCCAATGATGTCAACGTGTCAGGCGATACGGCGTTCCGTTTCGGCGGTGACGACGTTACCTTGCAGGTCGCGGATTTCGTCGACCTGCGGGGCAGCTTTGTTGTCGAAAAGAACGACGCGGGTGAACTGTTATTTGGCGCTCAACTGAACGACATCTTCCTGGGTGATGACAACGATACACCGGCGGATGCCAACGACGACACCGGTGTGCGTATTGGGGCGGCCGAGTTGGTGGTTCTGATTCGTCCCGACAGCACTTATGCCTTTGAGGCCAGCGGCGCCGCGGAGTTGGTCGGAGTCGATGACTTGACGCTATCGGGGACTCTGAATGTTCGGAAGAACACTGGTGCGGATGTAGCCGGTCGGGAACTGACTGTTGGCGGTATCACGCGGACACTGGATATTTCTGCAGGCACCAACCAAATCGACGGTAGTCTGAATTTGGAGATCGCTGGCTTCGTCGATATTGAAGGGACGTTTAGCTTTGAAAAGTCGGAGGTTAGCAATGGCGATGTGACAACGACGAAGTTAGTCGTTGGAGTAGCCAATGTAAGTGCGTTTCTGGGCGCCAATGAGGGAACTGAGGACGAGATTGGAATCGAGGTTTCAGATGCCAACTTGGGACTCGTCGTACTTAAAAAACGGGGCCCCAATCTTCCCGTCGACGACCAAATATCTACCTACGCGCTAAATTCGTCGGGACGCGTCGAGTTCGTGGGTCTAACGGGTTTGAGCGTCACCGGCACGCTTGGCGTACGGGCAAACACAATCAAGGAAGGCGTCCACGAGACGATCAACGGGGTTGAGATCAGTTTCCCGGCCTCTCCCAATCCCGTAAAGGAGGTTTCCGGTCGAGAGCTTGAGATTGCGGTGGGCGGTCTCTTTGCGATTCGGGGTGATGTCAGCGCCACGAAGTTGCCCAATGGCACCGTCTTGGTCGACGTCCCCAGCATGAGTATGGCGATCACGGCCAATAACGAAGATATCTTTGAGTTTTCCAACGGACCTTCGCGGTTTGAGATTAGTGAGGCGAATGGATTTGTCTTGCGAGATGTGCAAACGAGAGGCTTCTCTGTTCTCGGTGTCCCTGCTCAAGTCACGCCACCGAGCGCTATTGCGCTCGCTGAATTCGAGGCATCGCTTCCAGGAGCCGAGAACAAACCCACTGCGGATCTAATCAGTCCATTTGACGGCGGCACGGTCGACGCCACAGTGCTCAACGCACGCGGCTATATCGACATTGTTTTCAATGATCACAGTGGCGCGGGGCTCGATATTGCATCGATCACTGACGAAATACCGTTTACCTTGAACGGCGACGGTGTTGCTGCCGGAACGGTGGTGGACACAAGCAGAGTCACAAATCTAGGTAACAATACCTTCCGTTATTATTTAGCGAATCCGGTTCCAAATACGGACCTCTTTGTTCCCCACGACTCGGACACTCAGACGCTCGATGGAGTGGTTAACATTGTCTTTACGGAAGGTGCGTTTTCCGACCTGGTCAATCCAATTCCAAATTCAAATTCGTTGGAGACTCGTTCCTTTACAGTACGAGGCGGCGGAGCTGAAGCCGCAGAGAGCCAGAAAATTGCCGTCGGACCTTTGTCGCTGCTCGGCCCAAGCGTCGGCATCAAGGGCGTGCAGTTCAAGCCGATCGACATCGACGGCAACGTGGGGGCGCGAGTGATATTGACTGTCGGCATCGGTGCGGAAACTGCCGAGTTTGCGTTTGGATCTGGGAATAAAGCCGAACCATCGAAGAACCAAAAAGACAGTGGCGTGACGACCACGGTGATTGGTCTACTGGGCACATTCGATATCGAAGTGGACATCGCCGTTTCCGAATGCGTCGATTTGATCAAGACAGACCCGCTGGCCTGCATCGCCGATGTCGCTGTTCCAGCCAAGTTCTCTATCAGCGCCGATTCCGTCAACGTCAATGTCCCAGACGTTGTTGAGGTCACCGCGAATGGCATTGAAATAAAGTACAACGCGAACCAAGACGAGGACGGTGATGGGTCGGTCTCGGCGGACGAACAAGCGGCGTTCGACAATCAGGAAATCGTTACGATTCAAAGCGGCAGCGTGAAATTCCTGCACGAGAAGCTGAATGACTTCTCGGCGTCCATTGAGCCGTTTACGCCAACCGGTGGCACGGAAATCCCTGGACTCAGTGTTCGCCGAAATGGATTCCAACTCGGTACGGCGACTATCACCAAGGGCGATGCGAACAACCCAATAGAAATTGGGCAACTTAAATTCGATGGTATCACAGCAGGTGTTTCCGGGTTTGAAGTCAATTTCAGCGGAGACACTTTCCCTGCATTTGATGGAGAAATATTCCTCGCCAGCGGTAGCGCCGAGTTGTTTCCTGACAAGACCGTAAAGGGCACGGTTACCGACGGGTCGGATGCCGACACCGAAGCGGCTCGCGCCACCTTGACGTTCAGCGAGGGGCGGGTCGACAGCTTCAAGTTTGAGGTGGATCAATTTGACATCGAGTTCGGCGATTATGTGAAAGTCCACGGTTCGGACTTCTTCGTCGACACCGGTGCCGATGGGAATGAGATCATTGCGTCCTTCACTAGTCTGGGGGCATCGCTGAAGGCGGGGCCGCTGCAAATCGAAGGAGAGATGCGCAACTTTGCCTTCGAGGCGGACGGCGATTTTAAGACCAAACCCGGATTTGGCGTCTTCTTCAGCGCGGAAAAAGTTTCCGGCAAGAGCATCAAATGGCCCAAGTGGCTGCCCATCAAAGTCACAAGTCTTGGGATCGAGTGGCCCGATATTAATGCCAACGCGAGTGACTTTTCATTGACGCTTTCCGCGGCGGTGACTGAAATCCCCAATCTTCCAGTGAGCGTTACGGGTGCAGTCGATGGCATCAAGATTAAACCTGCGCTGCTGGCGGCAGGCAAGTTCCCGATTACCGATATCGCTGGCTTCGGATTGGGCATCAGAGGTGAAGCGTTTGGCGGCGAACTGGATGGAACTCTGATTGGCGGCATTGTCAAGATTGACGCCGCCGGAAACAAAATTGACGCTACTGACAACGTAACGCCAGTCGATGATCGAGTCCTCTTCGCTGGAATTGAAGGGGGGTTTGGGATGCCCGGAATGGGCGAGACCCGGATTCGCTTCGCGCTTTCCGAACTAGGACCGCTGGGCGTGTTGATAACTGCTGGGTCACCTACCGGAGTCATACTCGAGCCCATTAGCGGACTGACGATCAATGACTTTACTGCGGGAGTCGACTTTTTCAAATCGCTTCCGCACTTGCAGAAGCCTGAAGAATTGAACGGCGCCGCTTTCAATTTCTCTTCCGATCCCATTCCCCCCGATGTTTGGCTTACGACAGTTCAAGACCAAGTCGTGGCTCAACACAGGTCGATCAAGGAAAATCCGAATCAGGTTGGATTTCTATCGGCGTTTACCGAACCGATGGTGATTACAGGCGGAGCTACGCTCTACTCGCAGTACACTTCTCGCGAAACTTTCAACGCAGTCGTTGAGGTGCAAATCAGCACCGAAGGACTCTTCGTCATGAAGGGCAAGTTGAATTTTCTCGGCGACAAAATCAGCGTGGACGCGAAACTCTACGCCGACCTATCCAATATCGATGACGGTGAAGCTACCGTCTTGTTCCGCGGAAATATTCCTGCCGAATTCGACTTCATGGTCGTCGAAGGCAAGTTTCAGATGGGGTTTATCGGTGGGGACGGTCAGCCCGTGCAATTCGTGACTGCCCAAACACTCGAAGCCCCCGCCGCCACCTTGTCCTCGCCTACGCATCTTTCGGGCGTTAGTCTGGGCGACATCAACGCCAGGAAATACATCGACGTCGCTTTCACTCCATCCGATCCACCCGCCGACTCGACATCGACCGCCGAGTTCTCGATCAACGCGGATACCATCACCGATCCCGATCCGGAATTCACGGTGAAAACTGTGGACGGTCAGTCAATCGCCGGTTTTGATATTTCCATCGCCCCTACGCTAGTCGCTGGGACGAAGTCCACCTATCGCTATACCTTTACAGGCGAGTTGCCTGACGGCGAGATCAAAGTCGACTTTCTTTCAGAAGCCTGGAAAGATAGCGCTGAAAAGACCAACGCGGCCAAGACCGAGAGTTTCAGTACCGAACGCCCCCACGCCGAATTGGTGGCGCCTGGTAACGGTGGCTCAATTGATGTCAACGCGTTGAACATCAGTCGGCAAATAGCTGTCACATTCTACCCGCCGATTGGCAGCAAACTGAAGGAGGATTCCATCGACGCCGATGAATTCACGATCAGTGGTGCTGGCACAGGGAGTGCCGTCGTTTCCAATGCCGCACCTGTGAAGCTTGTAACTCCCGGGGCACCGGAAAATACCTTTCTATACTTGTTCACCGGCGACTTTGTGCCAGGCGTCGTGAATCTAACATTTGCAGCCAGCAGCTTCGAGAGTCGAGTAGACGATGATTCGGCCACCACATCCAACATTGAAACCACTCAGAGTTTTACGGCACTCGGAGCGACTGCAGAGTTGGCTTCTCCCGCTGATGGCACTGCGATCGATGTTGGTGACCTCAATACCCGCAAGTACATCGACGTCACTTTTTCACCGCCTCGCGGAAATACGCTCGATACCGCTTCGATTATTGACGAGCAGCCGGAATTTGAACTGCTCGATGCCGAAAACAATGCACTCAATATCGTTTTGGGATCCGTTCCCGTTTTTCAGGATGGCGTTGTCGGTCCCAATGAGAAGTTGACGTATCGTTATGAAATCGCCAGCGGATCATTCGGACTGGGAACAGTCCAAGTGCGGTTCTTAAGCGGCAGTTGGGCAGATGACGTCGGAACTCAAAACGCACAAGACACACAAGCGTTTCTCGTCAATGGACCAACCGCAGACATCTTATTTGATGGCCCGATCTTCTCACTTGGCAGCCTCAATCAGAACCACTATTTGGAAGTCAAGTTCCAACCGACGACCGGCGCGACTTTGACTGAAGGTTCGATCACAGATTCGGGCCCCGGAGAAACCGAATTTGAACTGTTCGACTCCGCCGGAATCAGATTGAGCGAAGTCACTGTCGGTGACGTGCCCACGAAGATAGATGACACGACGTATCGATATCCCTTTACCGGCGATTTCGGTGTCGGCGAATTTGAAATTCGATTCCAGGCTGCGAGCTTTACTGACAGCGCCACACATGAAAATCTGGCGTCCAGTCAAAACTTCAGCGTCGTCGCGCCGACCGCAGAATTGGGCATTGGCGAATCGGAGTTCGACAATTTGATGAGCGGCGTGAGAGTGTCGCTGGACAAACTGGCCAAGGATCTTGAGCCTGAGCAGGATGTCAACGGAGACGATGAACCCGTCGACCTCGACAATCCCGAACTTTTAACGAACGCTCAAGCAAGCGTGGACAAACTGATTGCTTTCCTGCCCAATTTCATAAATGACGGTTTCACCGACGATGATGCAGATATCACGGCGTTCATGGACTCCTTGACTGCAAGTAGCAACATACTGGTCGTCGCGACACCGCTCGGAGACTTGTCTTCCGAGATTACCACCGTACGGAAAACACTCGACGACAATTCGAAGACGATCATTCCATCCGCTGGCGAGAGCGTCGATCGTATCAAATTGAATGCTCAGAACTACATCTTCGTGACCTTTGTCGACCCCACCGGCGATGTTTTGGATCTCACTTCGATCGAAGATGTCGAACCCGAGTTCTACCTGTCTTATATAAACGCTGAGAACCAGACGAAGCCGATCGGCGTGAGCCAGAATTTGGCCCCTACGCTAGTCCCTGGAACTCAACGGTATCGAGACGAGAATGATCGTGAAAATAACGCGCCGTATTCGGTGACCTATCGCTACAACTTCGCCGGCGTTCCCGATAATGAAGGCAAGCCCTACCCTGTGAAAGTGGAATTCATTGAGGGGAGTTTTTCCACGCGTGCGTTTATCGAAGGTCAGTTTACTACGGAACACGCGACTAGTAATACTGCGTCAGTTGAGCACTTTGGTATTATCCACGAAGCGAAGAGCTTCTACATGGATATGGAAGCCTCGCTCCAAGTTCTCGTCCCCGGCGGTAGCTTCTTCGAGTCTTTTGTACCGGACGACTTTAAAGATCCGATCATTGAGGTCAAGGGGAACGTTCGCCTGGAAGCGACTGAAGTAACGCATGGCAACACTATCGAGAGTCGATTGACGATCGATCTCAACGGTCAGCTGGACATCATCTACCTCGGCACGATCGCTTCGACCGCAGGTCGGTTTGTCTTGGTCAAGCCAGAAGACAGTGGTCCAGAATTTTGGGGTGTAATCACCGTCGACCTCAACGTCGAAGAGCTCAACAAAATCGGTATTGAGGCCGACGCGTTTGCCACTCTACAGATCAATACAACAAGCTCTACAAAAACCGAAACAATTACGTTGCCCGCCAAGAATGGAGAAGATTTCACTAAGACCTATGTGTTGGCTCCAAAATTGTTCAACATCGAAGCGGCTGGCGTTTTGAATTTCCACTCGCTGCCAGGTGGTGACGCGGATCCGTTGAGCGGCCCGGTGCTGTTGGGCATGCATGGTGGTTTCTTACTTGAAATCAGCTCCGCCGGAATGAAGGGACTCGTCACTGCTGCAGTCTTCGTGGGAGGCAAAGATGGCCCCGGCGCCGATATTTTCGACATCCACGCTTTTGGCGCGTTTGTAATTAGCGACGCTGGCATCGCGCTGGATATCGACCTCGGCATGTCGGTGGGTGGTCCGTTGGAAGATGTCTTCTCTATGGACGTGTCTGCCAAGGCGTTGGTGAATACCACGAGCGAAGATCAGTCTATCGAGTTGTCGCAGGAATTCGTCGAGGTGCTTCGAACCGGTGAAGGACTTCCGGCACTCCCCGCTGACGTTTCGGCACCAGAAGATGCCGACGAACTACGGAACGGCGTCGTTAGCCGACTGAGGAAATGCGACATCGATGACGCAGTGGCGCGGTGCTACATCATTCCCGGCAAGGGGCCCCAGATTACGGGGGTCGAAACAAACGGCGACTTGATCCTTGACTACGAATCGGGCGAGGACGGCGCCTATTTCTTTGTTGCACTCGATGGAAGTCTCAAGATTGGCGGCAGCGACGCCTTCGTCTTGGAAGGAAAGTTCGCGATCTTAAACGACCCGGAAGTCTTCCAGTTGTATGTTGGCGCGAAGATGAAAGTCTTCGACGCCGTGGAGATTGCTGTCCAAGGTCAAGCGAATATCGTCAAAGGGGTTAACGGTCAAGCACCAGGTCTCGTGCTCACTGCCTCGGCTAGACTCAACGTAAACATCGAACCGGTCTTCACTCTCAAAGGCGACGCCTTAGTCCGGTTCAACACGCGAGCCGACGGCGCGACCGACAAGTTCGACACGGTGGTTGAGGGCATTGGTGAGGGTGCCAAGAATGTCGTCGTCGCCCGCGAATCTCTGCTGGTGGAAGTGAAAAATGCCGAGCTCAAGTTGCTCAAGGTCATTACCTTTACCGGCGGTGGAAGCATCGAACTCAATGACGGCGTATTTACTTTCTATGCCAGAGCTGGCGCCGACTTCTTCGGTGTGGCACAGGTCAGCGCGGAAGGTTTCTTTAATTCGCACGGCGACTTCTACATCGACCTCAATGGACGCATGCAACTCGGCAGTGAAAACTGGGGAATCGGCGGCGAAGCGGGTGTCCACGTTCACAAACTAAGCAAGCAATCGTCTGTCGACTACCTAATCGAAAACAAAAACATAACGACCTATTCAAAATATCGCGCCGAATCGGTGCAGCAAATGGACCTGGTCACTGGAGTCGCATTCAGCGCCAAGATCTCGGCTCGAGCCAGAGCTTTCGGCGTTACTCTGTTAAGCGGGGGCATTGCAATTGGCTATGAGTCGAACTCCGGCAGGATGGATGCTGAGGCGTGCGCCGATGTCCCATTGTTGGGTAACAAGTGCATCGATTTTGACATTGGATATTTTCCACTCGACAGCGGTCCTCCCGAGCCCCTATTGGCCGGATCCGACAAATTCGATGCGGACGATTCGCCCCCGGCCAATGTTGTCGGTAGCGAGCAAGGTGACGAATGGAACAAAGTGGCGGATGTGGTGGGCGGGAGAACACTCTATTTAAATATTGGTCCACGCGCGAAGCACCGTACTGCCGCCGAGGATGTCTCCAACCCGACCGCTAATGCCTATCGCAACGCCAAGAACGAACTCTATACAATCGAAGTTCTGACGACGAATGAGGATGGCAGTCAAAATCTGAGAATCACAGGTCTCGGGTTTAAACAGGATTACAAAAACGTTGGCAAGATTGTCGCCGATGGTGGCGATGGCAACGACACGATTATGGTTGCCGAGGGTTCCGAGCCGTTGAAAATCGACGTCGAATGGAAAGGTGGAGCAGGAACGGACTCCCTGGTATACATCGGTGAAGGGAACACCATCTTGGAAGGTGGTACCGGCGATGATCAAATTCAGGGCGGCACGGGACAGAACACGTACTACTTCGGTAACGATTGGGGTAACGACACAATCGTCGAAGTCGATTCCTCCAGCGCCCGTGACTCGATCATTTTCCGGGAGTTGGCTGCGGACGGAGAAACGGAACTGCCGCTTACAAATCCGGTTTCCGTCGAATTCAACTCCGGTAGCTTCACAGCGATGAGCGGAGTGAACCAAGTTCATGGTTCGCGTGCAGCAGGTGAGGTGGCTGAAAAACTGATTAAGAAAATCAAATCGGTAAGAATAGTCGGTACCGACGATGATACGCTTAAGTTTGTGCAAGATTCGGGGCCCGTGAATTGGAATCTCACGGGAGATGGCGACGGTAATATCGGCGGCGATTACACTTTCGAGGGGCTCGATAACTTAATCGGCAGTGACGCCGTCGTGGATCGATTCATCTTCGGCGATAGCGGAGAGGTCGACGGCAAAGGCCAAGTTTCCGGCACAATCGATGGCGGAACGCTCGACCGCGACACCGATGGAGTAGATGACAGTGACGCCGATGAACCGAAGGATGTGCTCGACTACACCGCCTACCAATCGTCGGTCGAAGTCAACCGGCAAATGAACACCGCCACGGGCACGGGCGGCTTCCTAAGTATCCAACAGGCCTTTGGTGGCTCCGCCGATGACACGCTCGTCGGTCGCGACGCACCTGCTGATTCCACTTGGCATGTGACAGGAGTCAATGTCGGTACCATCACGGTCGCGGGGACGGCGGATGTTTTCCCATTCTCAAGCTTCGAAAGCTTGACCGGGGCCAATACGGACGACATTTTCGTCTTGGATAAAAACAAGTACGTTACGGCAACAATTCGGGGATCCATCTTTGCCGAGGCGGATGACACGGATCATGTCGACATGTCATCTTACGATGATTCGCTTTGGGTGAATGTCGGTTTAACACTCGAAGACAACACAATGATCCTGGTCGACGCGGGCACAATCCGAAACCCGGGACGTCTATTCGATTTCATTGAGATCGAAAACATCGACACCGGATCAAAAGCCGACGAATTTATTTTTGAAAACAGGGCATTCATTTCAGGGCACATCAACGCGGGAGATGAACAGGGAGACCATCTGGATTTCGCCAAGTGGGATGTACCTGTAATCGTGGATCTGACTTCAGTTCCACAGCCTGCCGGCCTGACCGTGCGCGTCTCGGGTTTTGAACACGTAACCGGTGGCGAGGCCGGCGATACGATCATCGGCAACGCGTTTGTCAATCGAATTCTCGGCGGCAGCGGCGATGACTCGATTCAAGGCCTTGCCGGAGATGATTTCATCGAAGGTGGATTTGGTGATGATAATCTCGACGGTGGCGCGGGCAACGACTTGATTTTCGGCGGAATCCAAGTGGGCGGAGTCGTCAATTTCACGGTGGACAGCGAGGACTTTGTTGCTCCTCCACAATTCGCGTCCAGCGAATTACTGTATCCGACTGGATTTGCTCCTCCCCGGACTACACCCACTGCCGTCAACGGTGAGACAATCAATGGCGAGCCAAACGATGGTCGCGATACGATTAGTGGCGGGGACGGTGTCGACGTTATTTTCGGCGGTGGCGGAAGTGACTCGATTAGTGGTGGCGCGGATGACGACTATATCGACGCTGGCAGCGGCTCCGATCTCGACGTAAGTGGTGGCGGTGGAAACGACGTCATACGCGGCGGCGATGGCAACGATGTTCTTCGCGGCGACGATGGGATAGATCACCTACTCGGCGACGATGGCGACGACCAAATCTACGGTGACAAGGGAACGGCAAACGGCAGCCAAGCAGGCCAACGATTATTCGGTGGTGCCGGCCGCGATCAGTTGTTTGGATACGCTGAAACCAACGATGGAGCCACCGTGATTGGCGATCAATTGTTCGGCGAAAGCGGTGGAGACTTCCTCCGTGGAAATATTCGTCGCGAGCTGTTGGTCGGCGGCGAAGGCAACGATTTTATCCATGGCGATTTCCTCAACGGCCCGCAATACAATGAGAATTCCGATGCAGAATTCGACGGTGGCGACGACACGATTCTCGGTGGCGGCGGCAACGACCAGCTATTTGGTGGCGGTGGCAACGACGCGATTTGGGGGGGCTTAGGCAGTGACAAGATAAATGGTCAAGGAGGTAGTGACCGGCAATACGGCGGTGGGGGAATCGACTTCTTTGTGATGCCGATGTCCACCAAGGAAAATGACGTTCTCGATGGTCACTTTGAGAACGAACCGGGTGACACGACAGCCGATGACAACGCTACCGACGTTCTATCGATCATTGGCACCTCCGATGACGATACTATTCTGATCGGCCAACGGAACGGCGAGGTTGGGATTCTATTCAACTCCCAGTTTCTCGCCGCCAACGTGCTGAACGAAAACCAGGATCCCGTCATTGATCAATTCCGCATCTCAGGGCTCGGCGGCAACGATACCATTGGATTCATTACCGAATCCGCGCTCCGTGCAGGCCTCGACTTGTCGAATATCAATCTCGATCCACTCGACCTGACGAAGCTGGGAGAGACTCGCGACATCGTCGGCGCGTTTATGGGCAACAGTGGGGACGACGTACTGATCGGCGCCGATGGTCGCGATGAGCTTAATGGAGGCAGGGGCAGCGATTTACTGTATGGATTTGGCGGCGACGACCGGCTCCTGGGCGACGAGGGCGAAGGTTCCACGAACGACCGAGATGCGATCTTCGCCGGGCAGGGCAATGACGATGTGGAAGGTGGCCAAGGGCGCAATGAACTTTACGCCTGGTCTATTGATCCCGATCCCCGACTGACGCAACTTTTCCTTGCTTCGGGACAAACTGCGAAGGCGGACAGTGCCGGAACGACCACGCTGAAAGCGAGTCAACCTGCGCCGGCGAACGGTCGCTTGCGGGGCGATGCTCAATTTGGCCTGAGTGTCGACGGCGGGGAATTCGTGCAAATCGCGATTCCGGCGTCCGTTACGGCCTTTAACTTCGACGCCAACACGCTGGCGACGCAAATTGCCGCCGCCATAGACTCCACTAGTCTTACAGGTATTTCCGTCGCGTTGGACTCGCGAGATCGAATTACCATTAGCGCTGTCGCACAGACTTTGGCATTGGACGTCGCTACCTCATTCGGAGTCTTCGTGGACGATCAGAACGCCCTCTATTCCGATGACGGCAACGGCCTGCGGGTACACGAAGTCACGGGGCTGAACCGTATCCTAGGCAGCGAGCGTAACGACCGACTCTATGGCGGAACAACACTCGACTTCATGTACGGAAACGGCGGAGACGATGTGCTATTCCGCAGCGATGGTACAACGTTGGAGTCGCTGGATGGCGGTCAAGCCGGCAATGCCTGGAAAGAATACGCCCGCGAATCGGACCAAGTCTGGTATGTCGGGGGCACGAACGCCAGAGACGAGATCTCCGTTAATTATGTGACGGAACCCGGACTGCTAGGGGATCATCATCTAATCACGCGTCTTACCGAAAACAACGGCAATTTTAGTTTTGATGCTCAAGTACGCCTCGACTTTACAGCCACCAATAGCGACGGCAGCAAGGTTTGGGACGGCAAAAGAGCCCTCGACCTCGACCAGCTCTTTGCGGCGAGTGACGAAAAGCAGACTGAAGCAGCTCTGGAAGAATTAGCGGCTCAGCGGGCCGAATCGATCAGCCGTCTGCTTCCGCCGGAAGGCGATTTCCTGGCAATTATCGTCGATGCTCTCGCTGGTAACGACGAAATTACCGTCGGCCCTACTGTTCAAAAAACAGTCTGGGTCGATGCGGGTGCCGGCGACGACGTCGTCGATATCCGCGCCGGCAACGCTATCTTAGTGGACAAAGCTGAACAACTGGCCGGCGTCAGCAAGCGAAACGATACACCAGTGCGTGCCTTCCGGCTCTCCAGCGAGATCTCCGTAGCAAATGACCAAGACCAGACTGAAGAGACGCCGAATGACCGTACTTTGTTGATGTCTGAAAGCACTTCGTTTGAGCAGCTCTCGATCGACAACCCCGAGGATGTTGACTGGTTCGTCTTTACGCTGGCAGAAAAGCATCCGGCAGGAAAAATTGAACTCGCCAGTGGATCACCAGTTGATAGCCTCACCGTGAAACTTTTCGATGCATTTCCCGCGAACGCAACACCGTTGGTAACCGGGACGCAAGCCGTCGACATGGCCAAAATCGCCAGCGGAGAGTACGAAGTTGAATTCGAAATCCAAGTTGGCGACGCGGCGAACACTATCTCGATTACCAATGTTGCATTGGCAAATCTGAGCGATTTTGTCCAGCACATCAATGTCGCTATCGGTGCCAATGCGACTCTAACGGGGAAACTGCTCGCAAAGCCGGATGGCGACAGGCTTCTCTTTGAAGCGGTAGATGCGACACACCATGGTCTGTTGATGGTCGTGGACGTTAACGAACAAAACGTGACTGGATTCCAAGAACAACAGGTTGCCGTTCCGCCAAGCCCTTTGTCGACAGAGAATCTTACGGAGCGAGCCATCAGCACGCCGGTGGAACAAGACGGAAAGCGGAGTGAAGTCTCCATTTCCGCTCTTTTCAGACGGGGCACCTACCTGATTCAGGTCAACAGTCCCAACTTAGTGCCCACGGTCTACGACCTGCGGTTCAATCTAGAAGGTACTAGCGACCCAAACGTCCTAGGTGAATTCAAATCGGTCGATTTCTCATTGCGGACTGATAACGAGCGACGTGACGTGATCTTGGGCGGCGAGGGCAACGACATCCTCCGCGGCGGAGCGGGTGAAGATTGGGTCTTTGGTGGCGCAGGCAATGACGTGTTAACCGGTGGTAGTGACCGCGGCGCCCGCGATCTGTTGTTCGGTGGCTCAGGCGACGATACGTTTCAAATTATTCCCGATGCACTGCCGCTACTCACCAATCAGCCGGATACCAATTTCGATCCCGGCACGAGTACCTATATTCCCACGTTCAGCGATCAACTCCGAGGTGGTTCCGGCAATGACCGCGTGCTCTTCCTCGGCGGCGACAAGGATCGCAATGGCTACGACGTGCCCGACTTTGCCTCGTTGCGATACAACACGCTCTTGCACCGTTACGAATTCAGCAGCTTGGTGTGGGATATTGGCCGACAGGAATTCATGACGACATTCGTCGACGAGGATGGCGACAAAGAAAAAGATGCAAACGAAAAAACGATCTTCGAGCAACGATACTACTTCTATCAGACTCGCGACATAGAGAGCACGGAATTCAATCTTCGAGCGGGCGATGATGTCGTTCGACTCGACGCCGAATTCAAGTTCTTGCCCGACGAAGCCAATCTGACCGAGGCGGATGCTAAGAGGTTCGCAGCATGGGGAATCAACCAGGGTGACTTCGAACAAGGGGCGCGCGACGCAGCCGCCAAGATTTTGGGTGGGTCCGGCGACGACATATTGTTCGGTGGTCCACTGTCCGACACGATCAATGGCGGACCGGGCGATGATATTCTCGTCGGCGGCCTGGGCAACGATCAACTACTTGGAGAAGGTGGGGCTGACAGAATCTATGGAGCTTCGCTCGATTCTGACGCCGTGGCGCAGCTCTACCCGCACAAACCAGCGCCGCCGATTAATTTCGAGGTGTCCGAATCGGAAGAATACGTCTACGACTTGGCTGCCCCGTTTCTCGAATTGACGAATCCCGGACGGCCCGGTGTCAATCGCCTCGATGTGTCACAGATTCCGCCGTTGCTGTACTACTCGTTCGATGATTCTGCAAATCTCGGTCGAGATGGAACGGGCGGCGGCAACCACGCCGTACCGGTGATGGTGGAATTCTCCGCCAGCGGCGCGCGCGGCGGCTCAGCGAGTTTTACCGATCAGGCATCCGCGCTAAGAATTGGCGATACTCCTTTTGATGGTTTTCCTGCCGGTGACACGTGGACAGCTTCAGCCTGGTTCAAGGATATCATCGACACCACCGATGACAACATTTTGTTCAGCGGTTTTCCGGATGAGGTTGAAACGCAAATAGAGATCAGCAGAAACGGCAACCACCTGGGCTCGGATTTGCAGAATGACGGTGGCTTTAAGGATAGTCTGGTCGTGGTAACACCGGCAGAATACGAAGATGCCTGGCATCAGATGACGGCGACGTTCGCCGCAGGAAAATTTGATTACTACATTGATGGACGGCGCGTCGGCCAAGCTGTTGGTGAGTCTGGGTCGATTTTCAAGGTCATTGGAAATTGGAAGGCGGATGGCATTGCAACTGAACGCTTTGCCAAACAAATTGATGAAGTTTACATTTTCGGACAAGCGTTCAACGAAACTCAAGTCAGACAGCATTACGAATCGAGTTTGCAACCCGATTTGAACTTGGAATCACAAGCCTTTGGTCTAGAGGGTGTCGCAGTTGACGAACATCTTTCGGACTTGCAGCCAATTGGTGATTTCAATGACGACGGACGAGACGATTTTATCGTCAGTAGCGAGACAGCCAGCTATGTCCTTTTCGGTCCCTTGGAATTGGACACGATGGAACGAGTGGACGAATATGCGGAAATCGTGATCGACCACGCGTCGCTGGGGCGTCCCGCCACCAGTTTTGGCGATATCGGCCCCGCCGTAACGCGAGATGGTGTGATTACCAACGATGGTCTGGGTGACTTGGTGTTTGTTCGCGATGACGACGGTGACATAGTCGTCACAGTCGTATTCGGAAACGCTGAGCAAAAGGACTCAGAACCTTGGACGAGAGACTGGAACGAATCGTTCATCCGCAACGGGCTCACGGCCAAGAACAGTCGCGTCATCCGCTTGTCGAACACAACGTTTTCGCCACTGGGGACTGTCAATGTCCACGTGCTGGAAGCGACCGGTGATGATTTCGCCGATGTAATCGTCATTGCGGATTCCACGACGGGTGCCACATCGATCGAACCCGACATGTTTGACCTCGGTTACGCATTTGCCGGTTCTGTGATCGCCCCGGAAAGTGCCGGATTCGGCGAACTTACATTACAGAACAAACTGGCCAGTTTCCGCTCGAGTCAGGATTTTCGTTCAATTCCCTCGGCAGTCGCGGGCGACGTCAACGGCGATGGAATCGAAGAATTGCTGTTTGGAAATACAGACATATCGATACAAGTGGACGCGGTCACAACTGCTGTGGCTCGCGCCGCAAACATTCCCAATTCTTCATTCGTGGGACTTGCTCCACTCAATATCGCGATGGGCCCCTTTTCAACGTCCATTGAAGTGGCCTTCGATGACAAATCGCTGCGAACGGCCGATGAACTCGCTGTGCAAATCAACGAAAAGTTGGCGACGACTGTGCTTGCCGGGAAGGTTACGGCTTCGCATTTCGGCACGGGAGCAAATAAGCTCCTGCAAATCGAGTCCATCGAGGGTGGCCGGAACATTCGATTGACAATTAATGAACCGGGCACAAACCAACACCTTGGGATCGGACAAGGTCAGCCGGGCGGATTGACTTCCTTCGTTTCGACTCAAGATCTCGAAATTGACAGCGGTGCTCCCGCAACATACACGGCTTCACAAACAGTTGATGCACCGGGGGTCATTGCCGATCTCGATATCAAGTTGAACATTGCACACACCTACCACGCCGATCTGGTGGTGACTTTGGTCCATCCCGATGGTACCCGCGTCAAGCTGTTCGATCGCATCGGAGGTAGCACAGATAACTTCACCAATACTACGCTCAACGACGAGGCAGTTACGCCGATTGCAAATGGCAATGGGACGTTTAATGGAAGTTTTGTTCCACAGCAACCACTTTCGCAGCTCGATGGCAAGCCTCTGGCGGGAACCTGGCAATTAGAGATCGTAGATGTTGCCAATCTCGATGGCGGCGAGCTGAAAGATTGGACTTTGTTAATTACACCGTCGACAGGTGTCAAGGCCTCCGGCACTGAAATCGCAATCCCTGGACTCTCCTTCGCGGCACCAATCCTGTCTCAACTCAGCGAAGACAATTCGTTGCGAGTCACTCTCGATTCGCCCCACACGAATCCCTCGCAACCATTGCGGCTCGGCGATTTGAACAACGATGGCTACGACGACTTCGCCTTCAGCAATACGGCAGACTTAGAGATCTTTTACGGTGCCGAGATTACTTCCTCGATATTCAATACGCAAAGCGTCGCCGATATCAGATCCGGATCGGACAGCTCGGCGCCGCGCGACCCGGTAGTGTTTAACGGTTGGCTGTATTTCCAAGCCAACGACGGCGTTCACGGCTCTGAATTATGGCGTTACGACGGGAACAAAATCGAGCTCGCTGCAGATATTTATCCGGGGCCCGAAAGTGGCCGTCCGTCCAATCTAGTGGTCTTCAAAGACGCCATCTATTTCCGCGCTAGGGATGCTGAACATGGAAGCGAGCTTTGGCGATTTGATGGGAATGACAGTGCGCTCGTCTTTGATATCAACAACGGACCAAACGACTCGACACCATTAGGGTTGACGCCATTTGGCGATTCGTTGTTTTTCGGGGCCAACGACGGTGTAAACGGAAATGAATTGTGGAAGACCGACGGAGTTGAAACGAGGCTTGTTGAGAACATCGACAATTCGGCAACGGATTCACTTATATCTAATCAATTCATCGAATTTGAGGATTCGCTTTACTTCTCGGCTAGGGGACCAGACAACGGATTTGAATTGTGGCGTTATACCGGCACCGTCACGGAAATGGCTGACGATATCAATCCAGGTATCGACAACTCACTTCCCAGGGAGTTTGCCGTTTTCAATGACGCGCTGTATTTTTCCGCCAATAACGGAACAGGAGGATCTGAACTGTGGCGATTCGACGGATCGGACAGCGAGCTCGTTTCGGAAATTCGGACCGGCCCTGCAGGCTCAACGCCCTCCGGGCAGATCGTATTCAACGACGCTCTCTACTTCTCCGCGGAGGACGGGGTCCATGGGGCGGAATTGTGGCGTTTCAACGGAACGGACAGCGAGCTCGTTTCGGATATTCAGACCGGCCCTGCAGGCTCAACGCCCTCCGGGCAGATCGTATTCAACGACGCTCTCTACTTCTCCGCGAATGACGGGGTCCATGGGTGGGAACTGTGGCGCTACGACGGAAACTCCAGCGAAATGGTTGAAGACATCCGGCCGGGTCCCGATGGTTCCTCAGCTTTCAGGTTTGCCGAATTCAACGGGGCGCTGTACTTTGCCGCCGATGACGGGCTCAACGGAATTGAATTGCGCCGGTTTGCTCCGATCACTATCTCGGGAACTGGGCTAACAGCCTCATCCGGCGATTTTAACGCAGACGGCGCGGTCGACTTGGCTGTTGTACAACTCGATTCGGAAGTCCCAGCGACGTACATTTTTGATTCGTTTAGCGATACGGTTTCCCAACCCAAAACCGAGTTGTCAGCAGCGAATGCTTACGTTCCGTTAAGTGGTGTGTCGCCTTCTGGCAATGGTTGGATAGAGTCCGATGGTTCAGGATTTCTGGCTCAGTTATCGCAGCCGTTGTGGATAGAGTCGGAAACTCACACGACTGAAGCTTGGGTACGCGTCCCCCAGGTTGGATCGGGCGGTCTCGAAGCTGGCGAATCGGTAGGAAATGTCTTTCAATTTAGTGATGATTCATCGGCCTCGGCGTCCTGGCACATTTCCAGCTCTGGCTTGCTCTATTTCTCCTGGACCGACGGCTCTGACGCGACCAGTGTATCAGCATTTGGAAGTACTGATCTCCGCGACAACCAATGGCATCACTTGGCAATCGTCCGAAATGCCACGTCGAACCGCGTTATAGGCTATGTGGATGGCAATCCCGAATTCAGTGTCAATAACTCGGGACCGGATCTTGATTTCTCTTCCGATTCATTCCGCGGAATTATCGGCTCAGTTTTCCATGGTGCGATTGATGACGTCCGTGTTTGGAACCGAGCACTCTCGGCCGACGAGATTGCGTCTGCTGCGGTCGGCTCGGTCGCGACAAACGATCCGAGCCTAAGAACCTGGTTTCAATTCAACGAGTTCTCCGGCAGGAACTTTGTCGACAACATCGGAACTCAGCCGGACGCGTTACAGCCCCTGGCTTCGCCTCTCGTTCGTCGTGTCTTTTCCGAATCGCGTAGCCATTCCAATGTGGATCTAAACAACGATGGGCTCGACGATCTAATACTCAGTGCCGGATTCGCGCAAAGCGACGTTGGTGCCGAAGGCGGAGGAAGACTGTATTTCATCGCAGGCGCGCGAAAGCCAGTTGACCTGCCGGAAGACTTTGACGTATTGGAAAACGTTTCCTTCCCAGGTGGCGGCTTTGTGACGGACCGTGGAACCGGACAGCCGACCTTGTTTGACGATGGCGGAGAGCCATTTGGAATTCCGTCCGGAGAGACGGAGCGGTGGTTCCAGTTCAGCACGCTGGGAGATGGCAAAGGTGGAGACGCCGTCCGCCTGACAGCTAATGCAATCGCGGATCTCTATGACGCCAATGGCGGTGTGTTGGCGACCAGTCAGTCAGCGTTCGACCTACGTGTTATGGAAGCGGGCACCTATTATCTCCGCGTGTTTGTACCTGTATCATCGATTTCTCTTGGCAATCTGTTCGACGACGCCGCGAACGTGGCGATTGCAGATGCGCTGGCATCGGACACTTTCAAAGTTACCGCCGACAGCGAGGACTTGGCAGTCGATCATGTTACCGTCGGGGGAGTCGCTACGCTTTCGCTAAATGCCGCAGGCAATCTTCCATTCGATTTGACAAATATCGGTTGGGAAGACGGCAGCTTTTCGCGTCCAACGAATGATGCCTGGGCAGAAACCGGTGAACCAATTCGGACCACGGGCATCTACTTTCCGACATTAGCAGGAAAAGTCGAAGACGGGATTGGCATGCATGCCAACCAATTGTTGACGTTCGACCTCAGCGAACTTCGCAGTGCAACACAATGGCGAGGGGAGATCCCGCTCCACTTTTTGGCCGACAGGGCTGGCTTGAATGACGATACGCTCGCTGGCGACAGAACTGTTCAGACGGTGGCCATCGTTAGCAGCGACGACGGTGTCATCGCTGGTTACATAAATGGCGACCAGATTGAGATCGGCAAGGATGGCCCCAATTGGATCTTTAGCGGGGCGATTCCTGCCGCTCTGAACCGCGGCGAATTCGTGCCCTTTGATGTGGAACTTCCCCCTCATGCACGCTACCTCACCCTCATCACGACGAGTGCCGGTGATGGTCCCAGCGGCGAACACTCCGTCTTTTCCGGAGCTCGAATTGAACCTCAAGCTTTCTCGATCTATGTCGATGCCCCCATCAGCGGGCAGACACATGAAAGCTCGGACTTGCCCGATCGCGATGTCATTCACGGGGGCGATGGTGACGATATTGTCGTCGGAAATCAGGATCTCGATCGATTGTACGGCGATAGCGGCACCGACACTTTGTATGCCGAGCCAATAGAGGTGCGCGATGCGGGCAATGTCGTGGAAAGTGTCGACGAAACAGAAACGACATTCGGCACATCCCTGTTGCCTCTGGACCCCGTCATCAGTTTCCCTGATACACAGCGAGTTGCAGTCTTGGAGGATGAATTCGTGGACGGTCCCGGTCCAAACCTTACTTTGCCTGCCTCTGTCAACCAGACTTTGATCAACGCATTGGGCGAGCCAAACAACATAAGATCCGCGGGCCAAATTGAGTTACTTGCTAACTCAGATGACTTCGTTCATATCGACTTTCCGACTCAAACCGAAGCGACGTCTGAGCTCGATGGGCGACAGATCGTCTACGGCCCCGCGAATGTCAACAATTTACAGGTCACTCGTAAGGTCTACGTGTCCGATGCATTCGGATTTGTTCGATATCTGGAGATCGTGCACAATCCGCTTACCTATGAAGCGGCTTACTCCGTTGAGCTCTATGGAAAAATCCTCGATCACAGCGAATTTTTACACTAC
>JBLHLE010000008.1:0-22148 GCA_047620805.1 Pirellulaceae bacterium | reverse complement strand
GTAGCTTGGCGTTACTGGGCGGATTAGTGCTCCGCATGTCATCGATCGGTTCGACAAGTCCGTGACCGAGAAAGTAACCCATGTATCGATTAACGACCGAACGCGCAAAGAATTCGTTGTCGGCGGAAGTCAGCCACTTCGCTAGTGGCAAACGACGGTCGAGTGGATCATCAATTGGGTCGCCGCCGAGTGGTGTTGGTTCCATTCGCTTGTTTGTGAGGGGATGGTTGACCTCTCCGGTCGCTCGAACCATGACGATAGTTTCGCCGCCAAAGATACCGAACTCCTCGCTCCTCTTTGACGAGACCCGAGAGAAGAAAGCGGCCAGGCTGTAGTAATCTGCTTGACTGTAGTTTTCAAACGGATGGTGGTGGCATTTGGCGCATTCGAGTCGCACGCCCATGAACAATTGTGCCGTCGATTCGGTTAACGCCGACGAGTTGGCATTAATGCGAAAGTAGTTGGCTGGTCCATTCGAGTAGATCGAACCCTTGGCTGTTACGAGTTCCCGGACAAATTGGTCGAACGGTTTGTTTACTCGAAAAGACTCGCGAATCCAGTTGTGCAGCGCCCACATCCCTTGCTCGCCAACCGTCTTGCTATTGTTGCGAATCAAGTCGGACCACTTCAGCGTCCAGAACGCCGCGTAGCGGTCGTTGTAAATGTCGAGCTCAGGATCTCCTGTGAGTCCGAGCAATTGGTCGACCAGTTTCTCTCGTTTATCGCCATCGGAAGAATCGAGGAAGCGGCGAGTCTCTTCGACGGTGGGAAGCGAACCAATCGCGTCGAGATATGCTCGTCGCAAAAACGTGGCGTCGTCGCAGCTGCCCGATGGTTCCAGTCCGAGTTCGCGGAACTTGTCGGCGACCAGTTCATCGACGAAGTTGTTGTTCTTCCAATCGGCGAGCTCGATCGACGATCCATAGGGAACGACGATTGTTGCTACCACAGCTTGGCCCTCGTATCGAACCATCACCCCCGCTTGCCCGCGACCGACTGTGTGGACAAACCCCGCTTTGTTGACGACCGAAACTCCTTCATCCATCGAGTCGTATTTGGCCAGCGGCGTGACGTCGCGCGTTGTTCCGTCGGCGTAATGCACTTCGACTCGCAGCTGTTGATCGAATCCCAGCGTTCCGACTCGTCGGTTCGGCCAGACCGCGATTTTCTCCACTTCGGACGAATCGTTGGCGGGCTTTGGTGTGCCATTTTCGACCCACGAACGGAGAATGTTGTATTCGTTGGACCCTAAATCGAATCGCTTGCCGCCACCATGTACCGATTGCATTGTCGGTTTACGTAACAGCAAACTCAAATCGGGACTGGCGAGGTTGACGCGACGCTGTCGACTGTTGCGGGCCATCGCCTCGTAGTCGGCTTGGGGATCGAAGCCAAACACGGAGAGTTTGAAACCACCCTTGCCATATTGGCTGGCATGACATGCCGCTGAAGCGCATCCCGCCTTGTTGAGAACCGGGAGGATGTCTTGGGAGAAATCGATGACTCGACTATCGGCCTCGGTCACCGTCACAGACACCAAGCGCGAAACTCCGTCTGCCGTAGCGGTGATTGTGGCAGTCCCATTGCCAATCGCAATAACACGACCTCGATTATCGACAGCCGCAACGTGTAGGTCCGACGAACCGTAAGTGACTCTTGTCGTGAGGTCTGCACTTCTATCGCTAACTTGATCGTTCGTAGTTTTCGCGACAATCAGTTGAGCTCGAGCGAATGGGCCAACTAGTTGGACCTCGGACGGTAGCACTTGAAAACTAGTTTCGGCCAAGCTGACAAGCGGCACTAGCATCAATGTGATCGCGGACATGATTCGGATGGCGGAAGCCATGACATCAGCTCCAAACGCGACGGGTAGGAATGTTGCGGGGGGTAACACGCGTGCTCGCGCTCCCGCATTATGAACGGCAATTCAGTGTAACGCTATCCGAATATGGATGTTACGACGAATCGATCGAGTTGAATGCCATGGTTCTGGGTCGAGGCTCGTGGTCGATGAAAGCAAAGTTGAAGTTTGCCAATCGCCAATAAACCAGTAAGATAAACGATTGCTGATACGTAGTTTGCGTCGGATTTGAGATCGCGAAGCGACACGGATTGGTCCCGCCTCGTGCCTACCTAACTTCACTCCTTGGTGTCTGACATGCTTAGTTTTGATCTGGTGAAAAATCGAGATTGCCAACGCGTGACTCGCCGCGCGGCGCTTCAAGTTGGTGTTCTCGCCGGATTGGGTGTATCGCTACCGATGGCACTTCAGCAGCAATCGCTGGGCGCCGGCGCTTCCAGGGATATGAATTGCATTCTGATTTGGACTCGCGGCGGTACAAGTCATCACGACACATTCGACCCCAAGCCACATGCACCGGTTAGCGTGCGTGGTGAGTTTCAAGTGATCGACACAGCGACGCCTGGCGTGCAGTTTACTGAGATCGTTCCGAACATGGCGAGGCATCAAAAGCGGTTCGCTTTGCTGCGCGGTTGGAATCCGCAAAACGGCAGCCACGGAATGGCGGACCAATGGGTGATGTCAGGACGCAAGTTCAACCAAGCCGTTGGTTACCCAACGTATGGTTCGGTTGTCAGTTACTTCAAGGGATTCAAATCGGCGATGCCGCCGTTCGTGCAGTTAGGAAGTCAAGTCGATCGCCGATTTGGCGGCGGGACTGCCGGGATTTTGGGGTTGGAGAACAATCCGTTCGAAATGTTGGCCGATCCGAACGCGGAAAATTTCATGGTCCGCGATATTTCTCCACCTCAACAGATCGGCCAAGAGCGATTCGATCGTCGCAAGTCAATGCTCAGTCGAATTGATATCGCACAACGCAAGGGCGAGTTGCAGCCGGAAGCGTTTAACGCGCTCGACATTCACTACCAGGCAGCGTTGAATATGATCACCGCACCGGAAACGAAAAAAGCGTTCGCGATTGAGGAAGAGAAGGCCGAGTTGCGCGATGCATATGGCCGCAACCGATTTGGCCAGAGTTGCCTGTTAGCTCGCCGGATGATTCAATCCGGAGTTCGATTTGTCACAGTGACCGACGGCGGCTGGGACACTCATCAAAACAACTTCAAAAGTTTGAAGGACAGCCGTTTGCCACCAGTCGATCAGGCGCTGCCACAGTTGCTGATCGATTTGGAAGAGCAAGGAATGTTAGACAATACCTTGGTCTGCTGGCTGACAGACTTTGGCCGCACTCCGAAGATCAATTCGGCAAGTGGCCGAGATCACTGGGCGACATCCGGTTTCGCCATTATGGCCGGCGCGGGAATTCCCGGCGGTCACGTGTTAGGTAAAACCGATGCGGATGGCGGAACCGTTGTCGAGAACGAATACCATTCGGCGGATATCGCGACGACGATCTATCAGAAGTTGGGAATTCCCGAAGACTTAATCGCGCACAGCCCAGACGGTCGACCAGTGAGATTGATCGAAGGTAAGCCGATCAAAGAGTGGATGTAGAGTTCGCGGGAGCGAAATGCGACTATGCGTCGCGGGAGCGAAATGCGACTATGCGTCGCGGGAGCGAAATGCAACTATGCGTCGCGGGAGCGAAATGCGACTATGCGTCGCGGGAGCGAAATGCGACTATGCGTCGCGGGAGCGAAATGCGACTCGCTATTCAACGATCCCCAGCGCAAATCCATCGTGGCCTTTGCTGCCGACTGTTTGGATTGCAGTTACTTCGAAACGCGGTTCGGCTTCGTCGCAGTTTTTCATTACTTCGGCGAAGACGCCGTCGGCCGGTGCAAACAGATTGACGAAGTAGTCGTCGACGGCGGAGAAATTGTCATTTGTCATGGAGAGTTGCAATGATTCGGGTTGTTGAGAGCGGCTGCCCAGCCAGCTATTCTGACTACCTTCTCTGCATCGTCCTGCCCTTGCCATCTTCCGATGCAGTAAGACGATCGCCAGGTTACCGCTTTTTGTTACCGTCTTCCGCTGCAGCGGTCGCAGCCTTCTTTGTGGGCTCTTGGGACTTCTCGTCTCCTGTCGGGGCGGCGTCTTTTTCCGCTGCGACTTGCGGTTTCTCCGCCGCGGTTGGTGCGGGCAGCGGAGTGAACTCGAATGAGGTTACCAGCAATTCATCGGCTTGAGCGAAGCGTTCGAGCAGATTTGATTCCGTGGTGAAGACCATTGATGCGCGGCGCCCGTTGTCGTCGGAAAGGTGGTAGTACGTCCATTGGACCGGAAGTTCCGAGACGGTTCCGGAGACGACGATGCGAATGATCTTGATGCCGTTTTCGGCCTTCTCTTCGGCTTCGATGAATTCGCCGAATGCATTCTTCATGGCGACTTGGATGTCATCGCGGAAGCCTTCCAGGGTCAATTGTTCTCCCTTACCCAGGCGCGAAAGCGAGCGGATGTTACATTGTGTAATCAGATTGCCGCGGTCGATGTGACGTAGGATGACGTTGTCCGGGCGGTCGATCATCACTTGCCACTGTCGTTGGTGCAGCATTTTGAAGCCAGATGTTTGCGACTGAAACGCCAACATCTTCTGAGTTATATCGGTTTGCGCTCGCGCTTGTTTGACGACGACGTCGTTTAGTGCAGGAGATTCCAGCAGCGGCTTAGCGACCATCCGTACCCGCGCTTCAACTTCAAATCCGGGTTGAGCGTGCCCAATTTCGCGATTTTCTTTGATGACCATGTTCAGCCAAAGGAAAGCCTTATTAGTCAGGTCGAACTGAAAGTTGCCTTCGAGCTCGAGAGCGGAAACGATGCCTTCGACTGCTCCATCGACCGAGCCGGCAATGGCGATCGTAGCTTTATTGTCCTCCACGGACTTGAGCGTGCAGTTCACGTTCGTGGTGGCGATGGTATCGAGTCCCAGGAGACCGGCGAGCAGGTCGTTGTCCGGTTTCCAAGATTCGTTCAGCTTCACGAGACGTCCCGGAAGAAGCTGTTCGACAATCAGCGTGTTGCAGGGAATGTCGATTAACTCGAGTTCCTCGCGAGTCATGGGGCCATTGGGCGAATAGAGTGTCGCTCGGGTTTGCCCGTGGTCTACTCGTACAACTCGGTGGTGCTCCGCGAGCAGCGGTACGGACTTGCCTTTGCCAACTTCGATGACCGCCTTGGTTTGGTGGTAGTAGCGGACGGAATTCAGCTCTTGTTTTGCAGTCGCGAGGTCCCCATCTTTTTGTTGCTCGGGTACGAACTGTTCGTCGTACACGAGATCGCCTTGAACTTTGAGTGGCAGTCGACGAACTTGTTTGCCGTCGGCGTTGAGTTTCAATTCGCCTTTTACGTCGAGAACGCTGCGAACGCGTTGCAATCGGTTGGCAGTTTCGGCCCTAATCAAAGAGTACGAATTCGCCGCCTGCACAGGCTGGGCGATTACGGTTGCTAGCACCAAATAAATGGCTGGCGCCGAGTATCGAGAGAAACGTGCAACTTTTCCGCAGCTTGAACGGTCCAAGAGTAGGTGGTAGAGGACGAATAACATGATGTTCGTATACCGACGAGTTAGATGAATTGGTGAATAACCGGCGCAAGTGCGTAATCGGTAGATCGTCAAAAGCGGGTCGGAAAGTCCATCTAAACCGGATAATCGATTGGCTTTGAGCGCATTCAATGCTGTCGGGCCAAACGAAATACGATGAATAATAACCACCTGTTAGAGGCTGGATGTTGTCAAACGGCATCACGACATAAGGTGTTTTTTGACAGGTGTTTACGATGTTTATGTAGCGATTTTTCCTCGGCGGCAGATAAATAATGTCCCAAAAGCGCGAACTTTTAGTGATCGAATCGCGACCTATCAGCGTAAGAAACAGGGGACACTTAGCGTCTAATAGAAGGATGAACGGAAGTTTATTGATGGATAAAGCGGATCGAGGATCAATTTGTTCCAGACCGACTACCCAATACACAACTAAACTCCCATTCAGGCACAACAACAACGCGCTGCACAACAACAACGCGCTGCACAACAACAACGCGCTGAAGAATGAGGACCAGCTCGAGAATATCGAGAACCAAAAGAGAAGAGATGCCGTAGCATTTACGGCGAAGGCGTCAAGCATTGGCGTCTTCTATGGCTTGCGACTCGGGATGAGCCGTAAACCGACAGGATTGGGTAACAACGGGCGACGCGAGTCGCAGGGAACACTGGAGTTATCCACCAGACGAGAAGAGGTCTGCCATGCATTCCGACTATCGTAGTTCAGACTTACGACAGCTCCGTGACCAACAGGTGCGTTTCGCTCCTCGCGACCGGAAAGTGGAACAAGTAAACCGCGCCGAAAAACTCCTCACGGAGATCGACGCCAAGAAAGAATATCCTTACGACTACCTCTGCCATCGCATCACGGGCATCCGCCCCGATAATGCAGAGCTCATGTCGGGCAACGACGCTTCCCATGACTTGCGTCTCTTTGTGGAAGATGTATCGGACGCCGCTAACATCAATATCAGCGAAGTGCCGGAACTGGTTCACACCGTTGATGAGTTAAGCAAGATGTTCAATGTTTCGACGAAGACGATTTCCCGCTGGCGACAGCAGGGCTTGGTCAGTCGTCGATTCATCTTTGACGGTCGCAAGCGAGTTGGATTCTTGCGAAGTAGCGTCGATCGATTCGTCGATAATAATCGCGAGAAGGTCAAGCGCGGCGAACGCTTTACTCAGCTATCTGAGAAAGAGCGAGACGATATCGTCGAACGAGCGCGACAACTCGCCAAAGCCGGCGGTAATCCTTCCGAGGTGACGCGGCGTATTGCGGAGCGGATGAACCGCAGTGTGGAGACTATTCGTTACACGCTCAAGCAGTTCGACCAAAAGCATCCAACTTTAGCGATCTTCCCGGACCATACCGGTCCCCTCACGGACGAAAGCAAAGAAAAGATCTACTTGCAGTATCGACGTGGTGATTCGGCGGAGTCGTTGTCGAAGCGATTTGGTCGCACGACGACGAGCATCTATCGAGTGATCAACGAGATGCGGGCCAAGCTCATAATGGAGTTGCCTTTGGACTTGATGCACAACGAGTGCTTTGAGAAGGTAAGCGCTGACAAAGTGATTCTCACGACAATGCCCGAGTCGGAAGAACCGACCCGCAAGGCTCGGATTCCCGTCGGTCTGCCGCAGTATTTGGCGTCACTCTATGAAGTGGCCCTGCTGACTCGCGAACAAGAACAGCATCTGTTCCGCAAGTTCAATTATCTCAAATTCAAAGCGGCAAAGTTACGCGAGGAACTAATTCTGGACCGAGCGAAGAGCAGTTTGATGGACCAGATTGAGCGGCTGTACGACGAAGCCGTGGCCGTGAAGAACCAGATTGTGCAATCGAATCTTCGCTTGGTCGTTTCGATCGCGAAGCGGCATGTTACCCCTTCGGAAGATTTCTTTAACCTAGTTAGCGATGGAAATATGTCGCTGATTCGGGCGGTTGAGAAGTTTGATTACTCCCGCGGCAATAAGTTCAGTACTTATGCCAGTTGGGCGATCATGAAGAATTTTGCCCGCACTATTCCCCAGGAATTTAAGCATCGAGACCGATTTCGCACCAGTACGGACGAGCTGTTCTCTGGGAAAGAAGACGTCCGCAGCGACGTATTCGAGCAAGAAAGTGCTCAGCAGCAACGAGAACGGCAAGTGGCATCCATCTTGAGCCGGCTTGACGATCGCGAGAAAAATATTATCATTAGCCGATTCGGCCTCAACCACAGTCAAGAACCGTTGACTTTGAAAGAGGTAGGAGCCGAAATGGGCGTGACGAAAGAACGCGTTCGGCAAATTGAAGCCAGAGCACTAAATAAGCTGCGTTTGGCCGCTCATGATGCCAAAATTGATCTTCCCGATTAGAGGTGAGTTGCGGGGCGTCCTCAAAATGAGGCGGGCTCTGCGATTCGGCTAAAGCCGGATTGGTTAGATTGCCGATTCGGTGAGGAACGCCAATTCGGCGAATACTTTGTGGTTTGAGTTTTTAGCTGCAGGCGGCCGCAAAAATCCTCAGGATCACTTATTTTTACACCAGCGACTCCATTATTGGGGTTGTTTTGTATGGCGACTTGGTCGCCGCAACAATTCGATTGGATCCCCAAGACAGGGGTTTTAGATACATTTGGGAGGTGCGTAAAAGCTAACAGGTAGCATGAGTCAGTTCGCTAGGGCGTTAAACTGCGTTAGCTGGGCTCTGTCACCTGAGGCTTTTACGCACCTCCCTGTTTTTTTGCCATCATTTTTGCCATCATTTTTCGGCGTGAAGAATTAGAACCTGCTGCGGGAAAAGTACTTAGGTCAATCGGTAATTGCCGAGTGATGGCGAGCAAGAGGGAGTGCGGTGGAGGTAACTGAGGCCCGCTCGACGGCGATTTTCGGCACACAAAAATGCCGAATCGATCTTGTGGTAGGCGGGCCCTTCGTTATATTTACTGGTTTTCCGCGTATGTAAGCTAGGCCAGCGTAGCTCAATTGGCAGAGCAGCGGTTTTGTAAACCGCAGGTTGTGGGTTCAAGTCCCTCCGCTGGCTCCATATAAGTAATGAGCGAAATGTGTTGCCGCTCAATGTTTTTCGAGCTCAATAAATTTCGCGAGAAGTAGAAGGTTGGGCTTGGGTTAAGTCCCTTGTTTCAACTAGATTTAACGCCAGTAAAGGGGGGTTTCCCGAGCGGTCAAAGGGGTCAGACTGTAAATCTGATGGCACAGCCTTCGAAGGTTCAAATCCTTCACCCCCCACTACATTTGCAGCCGATTGGCAATGATGTTGGTTGAATTAAATGAAACAAGAGCCCTCGGCCTCGGTCGATGGCGAGTTTGATAGGCCCTGAAATGGCGTTTAGGGCGACAAGGCATGGAAGCGGCAACGAATTAGTATCACGCAATAGCAATGGATTGAGCACGGTGTAGCAACGGATAGAGAGTACGACAGCAAACAATCGCGGGTGTAGCTCAATGGTAGAGCCACAGCCTTCCAAGCTGAAGACGAGGGTTCGATTCCCTTCACCCGCTCTTTAGCTGACCAGGTATTTGAAGCACTGATATCGGCGGAAGCCGTTTTTGATTGGGTCTAGTAGGTCTAGTCAATGGAGACGTCGAGAGTGGCTGGTCGTGACGGAGAAGTTGCTGCTGTAGCTCAGTTGGTAGAGCGCGTCCTTGGTAAGGACGAGGTCATGGGTCCGAATCCCATCAGCAGCTCTGTTTATGGATGATTTCGATTTCGTTGTAATTATGTTTGTTTTTTGATAGCGAGCACGAATTTACTTTTAGGTGTAAAGAGCAATGGCCAAGGAAACATTTGAACGGACAAAACCCCACGTGAACGTTGGTACTATTGGTCATATTGATCATGGTAAAACCACTTTGACTGGCGCCCTTGTCGCAGTGCAAGCAGCGAAAGGTTTGGCTAAATTTAAGTCGTACGCCGATATCGCTAAGGGTGGTACGGTTCGCGACTCTACGAAGACGGTAACTATTGCTGTTGCCCACGTTGAGTACGAATCGGACAATCGTCACTACGCGCATATCGACTGCCCTGGTCACGCCGACTTTATTAAGAACATGATCACGGGTGCGGCTCAGATGGACGGAGCGATCTTGGTCGTTTCGGCTGCCGACGGCCCGATGCCTCAGACAAAAGAACACGTTCTGTTGGCCCGTCAGGTCGGTGTACCTGCCATCGTGGTCTTCCTCAATAAGATCGACTTGGTCGACGACGAAGAGTTGTTGGAGTTGGTTGAGTTGGAAGTCCGTGAATTGCTCGACAAGTACGGCTTCCCCGGCGACGACACTCCCGTGGTTAAAGGTTCGGCATTGCCCGCATACCAGAATCCGGGTGACGCCGCTGCCAACGCCTGTATTGGCGAATTGCTCGTTGCAGTTGATACTCATATTCCCGAGCCCCCACGCGAAGAAGACAAGCCGTTTCTGATGGCGATTGAAGATGTCTTCTCGATCGAAGGTCGTGGTACAGTTGCTACTGGCCGTATTGAGCGCGGCGTTGTGAAGGTCGGTGAAGAGGTCGAGATTGTCGGTCTGGAAGCGGAGCCTCGCAGGACGACCTGTACGGGCGTTGAGATGTTCCGAAAGCTGCTCGACCAAGGTCAAGCGGGTGACAACGTGGGTATTTTGTTGCGTGGTGTTAAGCGTGACGAAATTGAGCGTGGTCAGGTTTTGGCTAAGCCCGGTTCCATTACTCCTCATGAGAAGTTCGAGGCAGAAGTTTATTGTCTGTCGAAGGACGAAGGTGGTCGCCATACTCCATTCTTTAGCGGCTATCGTCCTCAGTTTTACTTCCGTACGACGGATGTGACTGGAACGGCTAACTTGACGGATGCAGAAATGTGCATGCCTGGTGACAATGTTAAAGTGACGGTTGAGCTACACAAGCCAATCGCTATGGATGATGGTGTTCGCTTCGCTATTCGCGAAGGTGGCCGGACGGTTGGTTCCGGTGTGGTCACGAAGATCTTGGATTAACGAATGAATTTATATCGGTGAGAGCTCGTATGGGGTCTTTCCGTTTACCGCACATAGGGGCGTAGCTCAATTGGCAGAGCGCTGGTCTCCAAAACCAGAGGTTGAGAGTTCGATTCCCTCCGCCCCTGCCATTATTTGCGGATATTGTGTTGATGTTTTGCGGTAGTCTCTCAGGCGAGCTGACTAATGTCGAAAGAAAAGGCCGTTTCCTCCGGATCCTCGGGGTCCTCTTCCACTGGTAGTTTGTTTTTGCAAGGGCTGTTTCAGTTGGCCCCATACAAACCCAGTCAGGGGAGGGTTGTGCGCCAAGTTACGTGGTTGGCGATGGCAATTGTCGCAGCACTGGCTGCGTTCCAGTTGTACATCGCGTTTGGTGGCACCGGTGGTGGCATGAAAGCGTCTGGATTGGCCGCGCTGGTTTGCGCGATTGGTTGTTGGCTCGGTTTCCGGACAGTCAACTTTCCACGCTTTGCAGACTTTTTGATTGCTGTGGAAGCGGAAATGAAGAAGGTGTCATGGCCCACCAAGCAAGAACTCAAGCGGAGTTCTGTCGTGGTGATCATCGTGATACTGATGTTGGCTATCGTGTTGTTCCTGTTCGACACCATTTGGGTGTTCCTCTTCGATTTGATCAAGTAGGCGCCTGGGAGGAAAAGCAATGAACGACGATACGAATAAAGCCACTGAAGCTGAGTCTGAAGTGGCGGCCGAAGATGTTGTGACTGACGAGGTTGCTACTGACGAGGTTGCTACTGACGAGGTTGCTACTGACGAGGTTGCTACTGACGAGGTTGCTACTGACGAGGTTGCTACTGACGACGCGGCGACCGAGGTTTCCGTGGCAGACGACGCTGGTTTGGAAGAGTCTTCCGAAGAAGCAGTCGCCGAAGAAGCAGGTGGATCTCCAGATGACGGGGTCGCCCCGTCGGAAGCGGAAGGCCAGTCGGAAGCGGAAGAGGATACGCCTCGCGGGGTTCGCACTGGTCCGATTGAAGAGATCATAGAAGAGGAAGATGATGCTGCGAATCAGCCGAAGCAGTGGTACATCCTCAAGGTGCAAGTGAATCGCGAAGATTCCATCCGTGATGCATTGGCTCGTCGAGTCAAGATTGAGGGGTTGGACGACTACTTTGGCGAGATCATAGTGCCGACGGAAGACGTAGTTGAGTTCACTAAGAGCGGTAAGCGTAAGGTCGTGAAGAAGAAGCTTTACCCGGGATACATTTTGGTCAACATGGTGATCAACGACGACTCCTGGTTCCTGGTCCGCGAGACACCGGGAATTGGCGACTTTACTGGATCTGCTGGTAAGCCAACTCCGATGGAAATGCACGAAGTTGAAAGGATTCTAGCGCTCACGAATCCAGTGGTAGTTGACGAGGAAACGGACAAGCCGCGGGTGAATATTCCGTTCGTTGTCGGTGACAGGGTTCGAGTGAAAGAAGGTAACTTCGAAAACTTTGAAGGTGCGGTCGACGGACTCGACGAAAGCAACGGTCGCGTGATCGTGATGATCAACATTTTTGGTCGGCAAGTTCCAGTGGAGTTTGAGCACTGGCAGATCGAAAAAGTCTAAGACGGCATACGTAGAATCTCGATGGCTGCTGGGCAAGTTCCCGAGTGGTCGTTGGTTTGGAGCGAAACATGGCAAAGCAAGTAACAGGTCAAGCGAAGTTTCAAGTACCCGGTGGGCAGGCAACGCCAGCTCCTCCGGTAGGTACTTCGCTCGGTAAGTTCGGGATCAATCTCGGACAGTTTGTACAACAATTCAACGATCGAACGAAAGAGTATGCTGGCACGCCAATTCCGGTTGTCGTGACAGTTTACAACGATCGAACATTTGATTTCGTAACCAAAAGTCCTCCGGCGGCCGCTCTTCTAAAGATCGCGGCTGGTATCGCCAAAGGTTCGGGCGTCCCGAATCGCGATAAGGTGGGTACGGTTACTCGGGAGCAAATCAAAGACATCTGTGAAAAGAAAGTCGACGATTTGAACGCCCGCGATATAGAGCATGCCCAGCGTATGATTGAGGGAACGGCGCGGAGTATGGGTTTAACAGTCGTCGACTAACGTCAACAGACGTCCGCGCTCAAGTCTACGGATCGGCGGGTGCGGAAGAACACAAAGAAAACAAATCATGGTTAAGCGTTCAAAGCGTTACAACGAATCTGCCAAGAAGGCCGTCAGCGACCCCGTGTCACTGGCCGAAGCGATCACAATTGTGAAAGGCTTCACTGGTACTAAGTTTGATCAAACGGTCGAGATTCACATGCGTTTGGGTATTGATCCCAAGCAGGCGGATCAGATCATTCGCGGTTCAATCGTTCTACCTCACGGTATCGGCAAGACGCAGCGCGTCGTGGTGTTCGCCAAAGGCGACATGGCGGAAGCAGCAAAAGCCGCTGGAGCCGACGAAGTAGGTCAAGAAGACTTGGCGGATAGGATCAAAGGTGGTTGGACTGATTTCGATGCCTGCATCGCTGCTCCCGACATGATGGGCCTAGTTGGCCCGCTCGGTCGAGTGCTCGGTCCCCGCGGTTTGATGCCCTCGCCTCGTGCTGGCACGGTCACGGCCGATGTCGCCAAGGTCGTTCAAGAATACAAAGCGGGTAAAGTTGAGTTCCGTAACGATAACGGTGGGAATGTTCACGCAGTCGTCGGCAAAGCAAGCTTTGGCGATGACAAGCTTGCCGAAAACATCCAAGCCTTTATCGACCTGATCACGGGAATGAAGCCTCCCGGCTCCAAAGGTACCTATGTGAAGGGAGTCGCAATCTGTGCCACGATGAGTCCTGGAGTTCGAGTCGCAGCTTAGCGATCGAATTTCTCGACTGGTTTCGGATGAGTTAACCATTCACTGACAACGGCAAGAGCCTAATTATGAGTAAATACTTAAAAGACCTGATCTCCCAAGATCTCAGCAAGCGACTCGCGGGTGTCGAGGACATGCTGCTGGTCAATGTTATCGGAATTGATGCGAACAGCACGGTCGCCCTGCGGAAGCGTTTGCGGGAAAAGAACATCAGCTTGTTGGTCATCAAAAACAGCCTGGCAAAGCGTGCCACTGAGGGTACGCCCCTGGCTAACGCCTTCGAGGGTTGTGTCGGTACCAACGCCATCATTTGGGGCTGCGAAGATCTGATCTCGTTGGCCAAAGAGGTGGTTGAGCTTGATAAAGACAAGACGTTGCAACACTTCGAGCCGCGTGGCGGAGTGATGGACGGCGAACATCTAACCGCCGCTCGAGTGCGAGAGATAAGTCAGTGGCCAAACCGCGAAGAGCAACTGTCGATTTTGTCCGGCATGCTCACCTCGCCTTGGCAGCAATTGTCTTCTCAGTTGATTTCGCCGGCTGGCAAGCTCGCTAGTCAAATCGAAAAGAAGGCTGAAGGCGAATGAACCTCAGCATTTTAATGAAGAGCCTCGGCTCAACGGATATTTGAAAATAGTAATTGCAGGATGCGATTCGGGGAACACCGAAATACATCGTTAGGGACCAAAGTTTCAGTAGGGGAGCGCGTTGGAGGTCATGCGTGCTCGTTTGACCCTCTAATGCACACTTGTGAGAAAGGACATACACATGTCTGATGAAGCAGCAGCAACAATCGAATTTTCGGCTCAATCCAGAGAGCTCGGCGACAAAATCGCTGGCCTGACTTTGAAGGAAGCCAAAGAACTCAGCGATTACCTGAAAGAAGAGTACGGTATCGAACCAGCAGCCGGCGGCGGCGGTATGATGGCAGCCGCTCCTGCCGCAGAAGAAGCAGTCGAACAAACTGAGTTCGACGTAGTTTTGACTGGCTTCGGCGACAAAAAGCTGAGCGTTGTCAAAATCGTCAAGAACATCACTGGCGCTTCCCTGATGGACGCCAAGAAGATGGTCGAAAGCGCCCCCGCGAAGTTGAAAGAAGGCGTTTCGAAAGAAGATGCTGAGAAGATTAAAGCAGAAGTCGAAGAAGCTGGCGGATCTGTCGAGCTCAAGTAGTTTTTGCGTAGGTTGCTAGCGATATCGAAAGATACGCCTGGCGGCATGTCCCTGAGCAATACCGTAGCGCACAGGCCAAAATCCTGTGCGCTACCTATAGCGAATGGCTGCTATTAATAGTTTCAATACCAGCTTTTGTTTGTTTGTCCTCACTCTGTGGAACCGGTGCGCGCTCGCAGTGCTAGCATTTCTCCCATGTCCTTTGTTCCAGATCTGTTCGAGCAATTCTCGTTTAGGTGGTTGGAATGAGTTGTTGGATAGGCGAGATGTTTGTAGCGGCAGGGCTGTTATCTGACCAGTTCGGAATCGCGACATGCCGTGGATGGCGTGTGTGGCGGATTTGAATGGAGTGAACGACGAGTATTCAAACTGGGTGCTGATAGCCATGGATAGGCGATCCACTCTTAAACGTCAGGTCGATAGAGGTCACGGGAAAGTAATTTTCCCCCTTCATCTAAGGAGCAAGGCAGCATGGCTGTCCCATCAGAACGACGTCTTCAACCCACCAAAGTGCGCAAGTTTGGCGGAAGTCTGGATTCGGTAGCGATGCCAGACTTGACCAAGATCCAGACGGAGAGTTACGCTGCGTTCTTGCAAGATATTTTGGCATCCGAGAAGCGAAAAGATACGGGCCTCGAAGCTGTTTTGCGAGAGATTTTCCCAATCGAGAGTTACGACAAGCAGATTACGCTGGAGTATCTCCGTTACGAGCTTGGGAAGCCGCGTTATACGCCTAACGAATGTCGTCAGTTGCGTTTGACATACGGCCGCCCCTTCCGCGTCTGGCTGCGACTCAATAAAGAAGAGCCGATCGAAGAAGAAGTATATCTTGGCGACTTGCCCGTGATGTTGGGTGGTGGTGAGTTCATCATTAATGGTGCTGAACGAGTGGTCGTAAGTCAGTTGCACCGTAGTCCGGGTGTGGACTTCGTGATGGAGCAAGATGGTACGTCGGATCGTAAGCTGCCAAGTTGCCGCGTGATTCCCGAGCGGGGAAGTTGGATTGAGGTGAACGCGACGAAAAAGGATGTTCTCAGCGTTCGCATTGACCAGAGCGGCAAGTTTTCGGCGGTCACATTGTTGCGAGCGATGAGTCCGAAGTACAGCACCGACGCCGACATTATCAAGGCGTTCTACGAACCCACTGTCGAGAAGATCGTCGATGGCCGCAGCGTGATCAAGGTCGAAGGCAAGATCGCTGTGGATGACGTCGTTTATCCAGCGACGAGCGAAAAAGCTGGCGAGATCATTGTCGAGGCGGGTCACAAGGTGACTAAGAACGCGGCGGAATTGATCTGCACTTCGGGTGTCAAGAAGGTCGAAGTTATCGATGCTCCTAAATCGGCATTGATCTTCAACAGTCTTGCCGAAGATAACACGTCCAGCCACGAAGAGGCTTTGCTCCGCATTTATCAGCGACTACGTCCCGGTAACCCGCCGGCATTGGAGAAAGCTCGCACGCTTTTCCAAGAGAAGTTTTACGACGTGAATCGTTACCGCTTGGGTCGCGTTGGTCGTTTCCGCATCAACCGCAAGTTGGGTCTAGGCGTTTCCGAAAAGGAAATGACTTTGCGTCCCGAAGACTTAATTGCTTCGATCGACTACCTGATGAGCTTGTCGACAGCCAGTGGTGCCGAGATCGATGATATTGATCACCTGGGTAACCGCCGTCTACGAACGATCGACGAGTTGGCTTGCGATGAATTGCGAAAAGGTTTTTTGAAGTTGCGTCGTACGGTTCAAGAGCGAATGAGCTTGAAGGACGCGGACGACATGACTCCCCGCAGCTTGATTAATCCCAAGAGTATCTCGGCGGCGATCGAGTACTTCTTTGGTCGGGGCGAGTTGTCGCAGGTTGTCGATCAGACGAACCCGCTTTCGCAGTTGACTCACGAGCGACGTCTGTCTGCTTTGGGTCCCGGTGGTTTGAATCGAAAACGAGCGGGCTTTGAAGTTCGCGACGTTCACATTTCTCACTATGGTCGTATTTGCCCGATTGAGACGCCGGAAGGTACGAACATCGGATTGATCTCGAGCCTGGCGATTTACGCTAGTGTCGATGATTATGGATTCTTGGTAACGCCTTACCGCATCGCCAATAAGGGCAAGTTGACGGACGAAATCGTCTGGCTGCGAGCTGATGAAGAAGCGGAAGCGTACGTGGCACCGGCGGATACTCCTGTTAAAGACGGCGAGATTCAAGCTGGTCCCAATACGATCGCGCGGCACCGCAGTGACTTTGAGATTGTACAGCCCGAGCAGATCGAATTTGTCGACGTTGCTCCGAGTCAGATGGTTGGTGTTTCCGCTGGCTTGATTCCGTTCCTGGAGCACGACGATGCTAACCGCGCGTTGATGGGCTCGAACATGCAGCGTCAAGCTGTGCCGCTGCTTGTCGCCGAGCCACCTATCGTTGGTACGGGTATGGAGCTGGAAGTGGCGCGGAACTCGAGCATGGTGGTTCGCGCTCGCAAGGCTGGAAAGATCACTTACGTCGATGCCAGTCGAATTGAGATCGGCAACGATGTTTATCCCTTGGCCAAGTACCAGGGTTTGAACGAGCGTACTTGCTTGAACCAGAAACCGATCATCAATCTCGGCGACAAAGTCGAGAAGGGTCAAGTTATCGCTGACGGAGCGGCAACCTATAAGGGTGAGTTGGCTCTGGGTCGTAACGTATTGGTCGGCTTTATGTCGTTCGATGGTTACAACTATGAAGACGCGATCATCATCAGCGAGGAGCTGGTGAAACGCGACACTTATACTTCGATTCACATCGAAGAATTCGATGTAGAAATTCGCGAGACCAAGTTGGGTCGCGAAGAATTTACGCGAGATATTCCTAACGTCAGTGAAAAGGCGTTGCGGAACTTGGACGAGAGCGGCATCGTCCGCGTCGGAACTTACGTCAAACCTGGCGACATCCTGGTCGGGAAAGTTTCGCCGAAGTCCAAGACGGAGCTGACTCCGGAAGAAAAACTGTTGCACGCGATCTTCGGTCGCGCTGGTGAAGACGTCAAGAACGATTCGTTGGAAGTTCCTTCCGGCATCGAGGGTATCGTCATTGATACTCAGAAGTTCTCCCGTCGCATGAGCTTGACAGAAGATGAACGAAATCGGTTTGAAGCTGAATTGAAGGAAGCGGAAACCGAAGGTAACGAGCGGATCGCTCAGTCGTTTGGCGACATGATTCAGGAGATGGAAACTGTCATTGGTAAGACGATTACCGATGAAGATGACAATCCACTCACTCGCGAACAGGATCCGAAGTTTATCGCCGAGCGGGCTCAAAACTTCCGTTTGGATTCGATCACGCACAATATGCGAAGTTCAGATCGAATCAAAGAGCTGGAGTCAATCCACAAGCAGCACTGGTTGGATATCGAGTCGGTGATTGATAAACGCGATCGCAAGCTCAATAGCATGAAACGCGGCGACGAGCTTCGCAGTGGCGTGTTACAGATGGTGAAGATCTACATTGCCACCAAGCGAGTTATCTCGGTGGGTGACAAGATGGCTGGTCGCCATGGTAACAAGGGTGTGATCGCGAAGATCTTGCCCGTCCAAGACATGCCGTTTTTGGAAGATGGTACGTCGATCGAGATCATGTTGAATCCGTTGGGCGTTCCGAGTCGTATGAATGTCGGTCAGATTCTGGAAACGCACCTTGGTTGGGCTGGATCGAAGCTGGGATTCCAGGCGATCACTCCGGTCTTCAATGGTGCGTCGGAAGAGATGATCAACGATTGTCTCGAGGAGGCAGGGTTACCTCGCCACGGCAAGGCGCAACTGTACGATGGCCGTACTGGCCTGGCGTTGGGTCAGGAGACCACAGTTGGTTACATCTACATGTTAAAGCTGCACCACTTGGTCGACGACAAAGTTCACGCGCGCTCGACAGGACCTTACTCGCTGATTACTCAGCAACCTTTGGGTGGTAAGGCTCGATTCGGCGGTCAACGATTCGGAGAGATGGAAGTGTGGGCTCTGGAAGCTTATGGAGCCGCTTACATCTTGCAGGAATTGTTGACGGTAAAGAGTGACGACGTGGAAGGTCGTACGAAGATCTACGAATCGATGGTCAAGGGCGAAAATACTTTGGAGGCAGGCACGCCGGCCAGCTTCGACGTGTTGACCAACGAGATTCGCGGTTTGGCGTTGAATATGCAATTGGAAAAGCGTCGGGTCTAACAGACCGACCTTTTCCGCCCCCCCCCGTTTAGTACAGAACAATCAAGAGTACTGGCACCGGTTAGATTTTTCCGGTGATCCAAATAAAGGAGCAATGGCATATGTCCGGCGGCGAAAGCTCTACCTACGATCGAATTAACGATTACGCGTCTGTCAAAATTAGTTTGGCGCGACCTCACGACATCCGTAGCTGGTCCTTTGGCGAAGTGAAAAAGCCAGAGACGATCAACTACCGAACATACCGTCCCGAAAAGGATGGCTTGTTCTGCGAGCGAATTTTCGGTCCAGAAAAGGACTGGGAATGTGCCTGCGGTAAATACCGTGGCATGAAATACAAAGGGATGATTTGCGATCGTTGTGGCGTAAAAGTTACCCACTCCCGAGTTCGCCGTAAGCGAATGGGACACATCGAACTCGCCGCTCCCGTTGTCCACATTTGGTTCTTCAAAGCAATGCCCAGTCGCCTGGGTAATCTGCTCGATATGAAGACGACCAGTCTGGAAAAAGTTATCTACTTCCAAGACTATGTCGTCGTCGATCAAGGCACCACTGAACTCGAACGTCAGCAACTGCTGACCGAAGAAGAATATCGCGCGGCCAAAGAGCAGTACGGCGAAGGTTCGTTCGACGCGGATATGGGCGCCGAGGCCGTTCGTAAATTGCTAATGAGCTTGGACTTGGTGGCTCTGTCCGAGCAGTTGCGAGCCGAGTTGAAAGAGACCAACTCGAAGCAAAAGAAAAAGGACTTGATTAATCGCCTCAAGATCGTGGAGTCGATTCGCGATAGCGATAACAAGCCCGAGTGGATGGTGTTGGATGTTATTCCCGTCATTCCACCCGATCTTCGTCCCCTCGTTCTGCTCGACTCCGGGAACTTTGCGACGAGCGATTTGAACGACCTTTATCGTCGAATCATCAACCGCAACAACCGCCTGCGTAAGTTGGTCGACTTGAACGCTCCCGAAGTGATCATCCGAAACGAAAAACGGATGCTCCAGCAATCGGTGGACGCGTTGTTTGATAATAATCGTTGTAAGCGACCAGTGCTCGGTAGCAGTAACCGACCGCTGAAGTCGTTGACGGACATGATTAAAGGTAAGCAAGGTCGTTTCCGCGAAAACTTGCTCGGTAAGCGTGTCGATTATTCGGCGCGAAGTGTGATCGTTGTCGGTCCGACACTGCGTCTACATCAATGCGGTTTGCCCAAAAAGATCGCCTTGGAATTGTATCAACCCTTCATCATCCGCAAGCTCAAGGAACTCGGCCACGCCGATACCATCAAGAGCGCTAAGAAGATGCTCGAGCGGAAGGATGAAGAAGTTTGGGATATCTTGGAATCGGTGATTCAGAATCATCCGGTAATGTTGAATCGCGCTCCGACACTGCACCGCATGGGTATTCAAGCATTTGAGCCCATCTTGGTGGAAGGTAACGCGATCCACTTGCATCCGTTGGTCTGTAAAGGGTTCAACGCTGACTTCGATGGCGACCAGATGGCGGTTCACCTGCCTTTGTCGATCGAAGCTCAGGTCGAAGCTCACACATTGATGATGTCGACGAACAACATTTTCGCTCCGTCCAACGGCAAGCCGATCATGAGCCCGTCGCAGGACACAGTGATGGGTTGTTACTACATCACAATTTCACTGCCGAACCGAGTCGGTGAAGGTATGATCTTCGCGTCGGTGGATGAAGCAGATATAGCTTTCAACCAAGACGTGATTGATTTGCACGCCAAGATCAAAGTTCGCTTGGCCAAGAATCAACGAGTGAATTCTGAGGACAGCAAAACGATCGAAGGTGCGTTGGTCGATACTACTTATGGTCGCGTCATGTTCAACATGATGTTGCCCACCGGTATGGATTACTACAACGAACCGCTGCGTTCTGGGGACTTGGCTACGGTGATTTCCGACTGTTACCAACGATTGGGTCGCAAAGCGACGATCAATCTGTTGGATGATATGAACCAACTCGGTTTCCGCGAGAGTACTCGTAGTGGTCTTTCCTTCGCTACGGATGATTTGGTCACGCCCGAGGATAAAGTAAAGATCATCAGCGAAGCCGAGAAGAAAGTGATGAAGTTCAAGAAGCTCTTCGATCGCGGTGTAATCACCGACCAAGAGCGTTACAACCAAGTGCTGGATACGTGGACTCACGCTCGTGAATTGATTACGACGCAGATGATGGCCGCCATGGAAACGGACTACCGCGGTGGTCTCGGGTATGTGAACCCGGTTTACCTGATGGCTCACTCCGGTGCTCGTGGTGGTATTGAGCAGATTCGACAGTTGGCCGGTATGCGTGGTTTGATGGCCAAGCCGACTGGTGAAATTATCGAGACGCCTATTAAGGCTAACTTCCGCGAAGGTTTGTCGGTACTGGAATACTTCAGTTCGACTCACGGTGCCCGTAAAGGTTTGGCCGATACGGCACTCAAGACTGCCGACTCCGGTTACCTGACACGCAAACTTGCCGACGTTGCTCAAAATGTTGTTATCACACTGGAAGATTGTGGTACGACTCAAGGTATTACCAAAGGTGTGATCTACCGCGGTGAGAAAGTGGAAGTGAAGCTTTCCGCTGCTGTAAATGGTCGCGTCAGTCGGCAGAACATTGTGAATCTGGTGTCTGGTGAAATCATCGTGCGAGAACACGAATTGATTACGCCCGAGATCGCGCGACTTCTCGAAGAGATGGGCCTGGAGAAGATTGCGGTTCGCAGCCCGATGACTTGCGACGCCTCATTGGGAATTTGTCGACTCTGTTACGGTATGGACTTGTCGACCAGTTCGATGGTTGAAGAAGGTATGGCCGTAGGTATCATTGCCGCTCAAAGTATCGGTGAACCGGGTACGCAGTTGACGATGCGTACGTTCCACATCGGTGGCACGGTGAACACGATGCTCGAAGAGAATGAAACGAAGACGAAGAAGGGTGGTATCGTTAAATTCGCTCGAATTCGCATGGTGACCAACGAGAACGGCGAAGACATCGTTTTGGCTAGAAACGGTGAAATCTCGATCCTCGATCCCAAGGGTCGCGAATTGGAGAAGCACGAAATTCCGCTCGGTGCAACTTTGGCCGTTAAAGAAAACGGAGAAGTCAAAGATGGGGGAGTCATCTGCCAGTGGGATCCACACACGATTCCGATTTTGGCCGAAGTTACTGGTCGGGTTCGATTCGACGATGTTGTCGAAGGCGAGACATTGCGACTGGAAAAGGACATCGGTGGTACGGTCCGACGCTTGATCATGGATCACAAAGGTGAATTGCACCCGCAAATCGTCTTGGAAGATGAAGATGGCAAGCCGTTGGATGTTTACTACCTGCCGGAACGAGCGTTCATCGAAGTCTCTGAAGGCGATGCGGTCAAAGCGGGTATGGTTCTAGCTAAGACGCCACGTGAAGCCTCCGGTGTGACCGACATTACCGGTGGCCTGCCACGTGTCACCGAGATTTTTGAAGCTCGTAAACCAAAGGATCCCGCGGTTATCTCGGAGATTGATGGTACGGTAGAGATTCTCAGCGAGAAG
>JBLHLE010000007.1:0-22519 GCA_047620805.1 Pirellulaceae bacterium | reverse complement strand
GATCATCGCCTCGATATGCAACTTTGCGATATCGCTGGCTTCGCCGACGAACTCCGGCAGCCGACCTTCGGACAGGCATTCTTTGCGGCTAATCTCTGCTCTCAAAAGTTGTCGATACAACGCGATTTGAAGGCCCTGCTCTGGCGCTTGAATGAGTGCGGTCTCTAGATGTTTATCGGCGCGTTCCAGGTCGCCCTGAAAGCACAGCATTTGAGCTAAGACGAGTCGCGCGGGAATAGAAGACGGTTTGGCTTTCACTAGGGCGATGGCGGAGCTGACTGCTGCTTCGATGTCTCCCAAATTGAACTGTTCGAGTGCTTCCATTTCTGACTCTCTCTTGGTTTAGATTATGGATCGTGCGATCCGATGTCTGGTATCGATCTGCTGAGGGTGCACTACGGCTCGACGAGTCTAGCCATCCGAATCTCCTACCGAAGTTCGCATACGAATTGAGGCCGACAAGCCATCCAACTGATAGTGCGGCCAGAGATGAAAAGTGCAAAGGTATGTGCCTGGGCGACCTGGGTCTCCAATCACTTTTATTTGCGCTTCGCGAAGGGGACGACGAGCTCTCACGGCTGGCTTCGCATCTTTGTCAGCCGAAATGTATTCCTTGATCCAATCGTACATTACTCTTTCAACGTCTTCGGGATCCGTTGCCGAACCGATCATGTCCCGCGCTAGCACCTTCAAGTAGTGAGCGAAGCGAGCAACAGGATAAATATATTGCAGCATCGCCGAAATCGCCGCGTTCTCCGTTGCCGAATCGCGATCGTACCGTTTCGGCTTTTGTATCGTCGGACAGCTGTAGAAGGCCGAGAACTCGGTGTCGTGGCAATGGCAAAGCGGAATAAAGCCAAGATGAGCTAACTCCGCCTCTTGAGCGTCGCTGATCACGACGTCGGTCGAAGACTTCGTAGCGACTCCTGTTCGATCTGTGCCGAAATTGTGGACCGGCAGCCCGGACACCAAGCCACCGTCTTCATAGTCTCGACTGACGCCGCGAATATCGGCCAACCAGCCGGATTGCGCGAACGAGCGAATAAGTACTTCGCCGAATGCGAAGGCAGCGTTGCCCCACAAGTACTTGCTGCGATCCGTACCGGAAACTTCCTCGCGATAGCAAAATCCCTTGCCTGAACTCGTTTCGTCATACGGCAATCGCATCAAGGTATGCGGTACGGCCAACCCGACATAGCGAGCGTCCTCGGATTCGCGAAACGCGCGCCACTTGATGAATTGCTTTTGATCGAATCCACGCTCAATATTATCGGTGTGGTCCAAGTCCGCGTACTCATCGACGCCAAACATGGAGGGATGGGCGCCAGTAATGATTGGGCAGAACGCAGCCGCGGCTACTCCAGCCAGCCCCTCCAATATTTCGATATCGTTGTGCGGATGCTCGCGAGTTGGGAACGGATGGATTTGATAGTCGGCGATGATCGTGCCAAGCGGTTCGCCACCAGCAGTTCCGAATTCTTCGTCGTAGACTTTCTTGAAAATCTGACTCTGGTCGAATTCAGCGGCGTTTCCAAGGTCGCGTTCCACCTCTTTCCACGTCGCATTGAACACTCGAATCTTGACTCGATCCGTTCCCTCAAAGTGCGCTCGCTGGACGAGAAAATCCAAGCCTCGCCAAGTAGACTCGAGCTTCTGGAATTGCGGATGGTGCAGAATCTGATCAATTTGGTCGCTCAGCAAGGCGTCGATCTCGCCAACGCTCCGATTCAGCAACCGCACAATTTCATCCCGCTGCATGGATTCGAATTGTGGCAGCGCGATCTCCAACGCTTCACCAATCGTGACATCCGCACTGAGGAAACGCTCGAGCACTTGGATTGGCGAGCGACCGTCAGCGGGATCGAGCGACAAAACTTGATCTAGAAACGAAAGCGGGGCGCTCGAAGAAGAAACTTCCTCCGGGGGATGCGTGACTTCTATATCTTGCAACGGATATTCAGATTCCGATGCTCCACCAGCACTCATTTCACACCCCGACGAAGCCCAAGAAACGTGGGCGTAACAAATATCGGGCACACCAGACAAATGCCTGGTGTGCCCAAAACGTCAATTCAATTCACGGCAAACTACGCTTGGCCAGGTAGTCGAGCTACCATCCTTACCGAAGCATTGAGTTCTTCCATCTGCAGCCAAGGTCGCAGATGGGCAACCGCGTTGTAGGCGCCCGGAGAACCAGGAATCTCCGAAACTTTGATCGTAGCTTCCCGCAGTGGGAAACGAGCTTTCACCTTTTCGCTCGGCTTATCGTCGGCAGATACGTAGTTCATGATCCAACGTTGCAACCAGACTTCGACGTCCGATGCTTCCTTAAACGAACCGATGCTCTCGCGGGCCATTACTTTGAGGTAATGGGCGATTCGAGAGCTGGCCATCACATAAGGCAAGCGAGCAGAAATTGCGGCGTTTTCGGTAGCGGCCGGGCGATCGTATTCCTTTGGCCTCTGGCAAGTTTGCCCACCAAAGAAGACCGAGAAATCCTTGTTCTTGTAGTGGCACAAGGGAAGGAATCCAAGATCGCTCAACTCTTTCTCGCGACGATCGGTAATGGCGATTTCCGTAGGGCACTTGACCTCGGTATCACCATCGTCAGCCTTGAAGATGTGCGTTGGCAAACCTTCGACTTTACCGCCGCTGTTAGCACCGCGAATCGCTGTACACCAACTCGTTTCAGCAAAAGCACTGGTCAGACGACCGGCCATGACATAGGCCGTACTCATCCAGCAGTAGTTCTCGTGAGGAACCGAAATCGGTTCGCCATTTTTGCCGAGTTCGACTTCTTCGTAATCGAATTCTTCAACCGGTTTCGTCGCTGCACCGTAAGGCAACCGCGCCAATGTTCGCGGCATGCACATCGTTACGTAACGAGAATCGTCGGTCTCGCGGAAAGCATTCCATTTGATGTACTCTTTGGAATCGAACACACCCTTGAGATCGCGGATCTTGCTGAGTTCATCCCAATTGTCCAAACCGAAGAGCTTCGTCGATGGCGTGGTCAAGAAGGGAGCGAACGACGACGCGGCAACGCCCGACATTTGCTCTAACAATTGGATGTCTTCCGGGTGATTCTCGAATTGGAAGTCCCCGACCAGAGCGCCGTAGGGCACGCCACCAGGCATACCGAATTCGTTTTCGTAGATCGCCTTAAAGATGTTACTTTGGTCGAATTCGACGGCTTTATCGAGATCCTTGAACAACTCTCGCTTACTGCAATTCAGCACGCGCAATTTAAGGCTCGTTCCCGTTTCCGAATTCATGACCAAGTAATTCAACCCGCGCCACGAACCTTCCAAAGTCTGGAATTTCTCGTTGTGCATGATTGCGGATAACTGCTTTGAAATCACCTCGTCGATGGCTTCAATTCCAGCGTTGATGGTACGCGTGATGCTCTTGTCGAATTTCACGGTTCCTTTGTTGGCCTGTTGGACCAACGTTTTAATCAAGTCTTCGGCTTCCGATCGCTTCGTTTGGCGAGTGGCGTCACATACGGCATCTAAAAGACTGCCACCACCTTCTTGCGATTCAGCCCCAGCTTGTTCTTCTTGTTGTTCGCCTGAGCTCATGTTTACTCTCCCTCACCTTCAACGCCTAGTTCGCTAGCCAAAGCCTTCAACTGATCTTCTTTTTTCAGAATGTCAGCCAACAGGGTTTCCAATTCTTCACTGCGGTCCACTTTGGTTAGCAGATCGCGCAACTGGTTTCGTGTTTCCATCAACTTAGCCAACGGCTCTACTTGTTTAGCAACACTCGCGGGACTGAAATCCTCCAGCGAATTGAATTCCAAATTGACGCCGATTTCACTGCCGTCACCTTCCATCGTGTTTTCAACACGCATGTTCAGGCCAGCGTTCATACTTTTCATCACGTCGTTGAAATTGTCCCGATCCACTTGCGTAAACTTGCGCTTATGCATCGGATCGAGTTTCGTCGTGGGATCGCCAGAAAAATCGCCCATCACGCCGACGACAAACGGTAATTCTACTTTCTCTTCCGCACCCTCTGTCTCCACATCGTAGGTAATGTGCACACGTGGTTTGCGAACTCGACTTAGTTTCTTCTGATTACTTTCTGCCATTGCTCATCCCTTTTTGTCCGAGTGGATATAAGTTGAAAATGAGTTGACGGGAGGCTCACCGACGACTCATTCTAGACATTGTAAACTACCAATCGCAATCCCCAGATAACAAACGCAACTCGCAGTTAACCCAGTTTATCTTGTTTCGCGTGAATCAATCCTCTGTCTGTCCGTCGTTCAGATCTCTTCGCTCTATTCTCAATTCGCTCTATTCTCAATTCGCTCTATTCTCAATTCGCTCTATTCTCAATTCGCTCTATTCTCAATTCGCTGTACAGTGCTCGACTCCTAGTCGCCTGTTTTCTACTCGTCTGCTTCGGGCTCAGGCGGTATTCCGACTCGATTGCGTATCTCTTCCAAAGCGTTGTGATCTTCGATCAAATCTTTGGCTATCTCGAAAAACGATAGGTCTTTCCAGCGTACGATTCGATCGAGCGAGTCGGCAACGGGCGAATTGGGTTCGGCGGTGCGGAAATATCGGGAGATTCCACGAATCGCTTCAAAGGCGTCATTTCGATCTGCAACGGATGTATCCGACATTCGACTGAGCTGGCGCGGCGGCGAGGCCTGGCCGCCGGAATTGTCTGCGTATTCGATGAGTTCCGAGTTCGCACCGTCTTCACCAGCATCATCCGACTGGCCAAAGCGTGCGGCTACCGGCGTGGCGTTCTTACAAATCTGCTCGAGTTTGTTGCGAAACTCGGTCGTAGCGGGAGCTACTGGTTCATCGTAGCTGTCGTTACTGCAGTTGCTGCGGAAAAAGTCTGACAGATCGTAGAGGATACTAATTGCCTCACCGAGATCCTCGACTATGTTGGTATAAAACGAGCCATTGGTCTCCGTCGCTCGCAATTCAAATTCGGTGAGGTCACGAACTCCCTGTTGGGCGCGTTTGCTGCGATCTTCAGCGTCGGTGATCCCATCCAATTCAAGTGATGCTTGATATTGACCAACGCTGAAGTCGTCGCCACCGGTTCCATCCGTGAAGGGAACAGCCAACAGGGCAGCGAAGTTCGCCTCGTTGGTGAGCCCATCGAAACCGGAAACCGTCAACTCGTGTCCGTCTTCATTGGGAGCGGGAAGAATTTGATCCCAATAGCGGTTCGCCAATTCCTGACAGAGCTTAAAACCGTCGCGTAATCCTCCAAAGCCGTGAATTCGAAGCAAAGCTTCGGTGTACCAGGATGCGACGCGGAAATCTTTGGCATTGTTGCGAAGAACGTCTTCCGCATTCTCAATGACGGCATGCCAATCGGGATCTTGCAACTCTTCGCCGCCACCATCCTCACCGAATTGAGCCGCCTTGACGATCTCGCGCTCGGCCTTTTTGGCGGCGCTCCAGGCGTCGTAGACGCGGTAATATGGCCCCGCAGGGTCATCTTTACTGAGTTCATCGCCAGTGGGGGCATCTTCGCGAATTGGTTCTAGCAATTCCTCTATAGGAATCACAGGATCCGTTGCCATGTTGTCACCCTCGTCGTGCTTGCAAGGCTCTCGCAGCTGTCGTGAGCCGCGAAAACTGCGTTGTCGTACTTAGTCGAATTGAACTACTTTGCGTAGCCAAATCTATTTCATCCTATCGGAACGGCCTATTTTTGCTTGTCGTCGTCAAAATTTGTCGTCTGTCAGATCGATATCAATATGGTTCGACGGATTGTAACGAGCGCGCCATCTGATCGAGTATTGCGGTATGGCGCCGACTGGCCCACGATTTACTCTTGCCAAGCTTATCGGCAACGTCTGTCAGAGACAGTCCATCAAAATACTTCAATTGGATCAGCTTTCGATCTTCCCCGGCTAAAGATTCCAATAATTGGTTTAAAGCGAACACCGCTTCTCGCTTGGTCGCCTGTTCTTCTGGCGAGTCGGTCTTTTCATCGACTAATTCAGCAGCACCCGGCGAACCGTCGCGACTCGTAGACGCCAAATAACTGACAGCCAATCGCTCTGTAGTCTGCACCAGCCAGAGAGCTTCAGACTGCTTATTCCCGGCTGACGGGTTTTGATCATTGCTCTGCTGCAGGACTTCAGCGGCGGCTTCCTCCGCTTTAACGCGGTTGTAAACAGCCCGACTTGTCCAACTCATTTTGGCCATGCCGTCGTAAATAGCACCGCGGATGCGATAGTACGCAAATGTCGCGAAACTCGTCCCTTGACCCGCGCGGAACGAGCGAGCGGCTTGGGCCAATCCAACCTGACCGTACGAAAGTACGTCGTCAAAGCTGATATGTGGTGGCAATCGACGGTGAATCTTCTGGGCAATGGAACGGACCAAGCCCTGTGATTCATCGATCAACTGCTGGGAAGTCTTCAACTCAACCGACATCGTTAGTCGCCTCGGCCCATAGCCCGACAAGTCGCTCTCGAGCTACCGGATCTTCCAGCAACATTTCGGCGACATGCCGCAATAAATCGCCAGGCGCCACCCAACGGGGCATCCGTCGACTGAGAATTTCTCGGACCAGCTCCTCGGCCGTGTGAATATTAGTAATATCTTCGTTGCCAGGGCGTTTCGCGACCAGTAAGACCAGTGCATACGCTTCTGGTCCCGACGTCGCCGCCATCGTCTCCTGCAACACCTCTTCCAGCAAACGCTGCTCTTCGGGTTGCGCGGAGCCAGTATCCTCGGCCTGTTCGCGCTCTAACTCAATAAAGCGCTTTTGATTGTCGTCACGCGAATCGGGTTGATTCATGGTTGCCGCCTCACAGTTTCAGGTATCCATACTCTCTCGACCAACCGCAATAAAAAAATGAGTTGAACTGACACGGTTGGCTTCTCCAAAGTCGCGACTCAACTGAATTGTCACGTCATCGTTTTCCGTTTTCAAGCTATTTAGAGCGAAATAATTGCATTCACATCAACTTAAACTACCACTAACGTGATGGTCTTTAAGTTCGTGGCGTTCGATAAACCCGGACTATGCATGAAGATCGCAGCGCCTGACTATCTGCTATACCACTCGCCAGGCAAATATCTATCTCCATATCGAATCAATTTGTCATATCGAATCAATTTGTCAAATCGAATCGATTTGGGTAGGTAACGAATCAAACAACGTGAATTCGTGAGGCGTATTAAGAGATGGGAAAGCTGCTGCGGTTAACCGCAGGCGACGTCATTGATTGCTAGCGGCCTGTTCCCAGATCTACTTGCTGCCGGATCTGCTCCAGCTCGTCCGCCAATTGAGGCAATGGCCAATCGGGCGTCTGCTCCATGAAATCCAAAAGTTCCTGGGACATTTCATCCAAACGATCTCTCGGATCGGACAGTATTTCACCCGTATCCAAGTTAACGCAGAGCACTCGCGGCTCGGGAGACATTGGCATCCCGGGAATGATTGGGATCCCATCGACTTCATCGGCGACTGTTGGAACCGCGAGAAACTCGCGTTTTCCGTTACGCTCCCTCCAGCCCGCATCTGCCGTCATTTCCAACTGCATTCCATCGGGAAAGAAGAACTTGATACGAGGCATGGTAGTTCCAAGATGTAGAAGTGAATAAATACGAAGACTCCACGAGCGAGGATGCTTTTGTTATCGATAAAAAATGAGCGTTGTCGCCTGAAAAATGGGATTTCGACGAATTTCTACGCGAAATATCAACTAGCCGGGAGCTGCGCGAATTCAACCTTAGCCCGGATTATTCATGAGCGATCTACTGCGAGCACGTAAGTGCCGCTGTGGACAGCGTCGGACTGCCCGATTCATCCTCTACGCATAAAACAACACGCCTGCAGATGAATCGCTTGTCCTCCTTGCCACAACAATACTGACGCAATCTCGCTACGATCTTCATGAATAATCGGGGCTAGGTCGCTCAAACCGAAAAGTTATTTTTGGACGCCCGCTCAAGAACGCGAATCAGCTCAAGCATCGTTGGGGTCGCAGAATTGATCTGGAAGACTCGGCAACACAGGGGCGTCGAGTGACGCCGAATTGCGCGACTTCTGTCGACATAACAGTCCGAATTGGCGTCCCCAGAGTTGCTCAGCGAGAATTGGCGCGTCTTATGGCGCAAGGCAACGATTTCGAACTCCAGGCCTGGAAACTTCTTTACGAAAGGGGCGCCTTGAAGTTCGAACAGCTTCGTAGGGCATATTATCGATCAATAGAATTGAATCATCGTCGTCGCCCGAATCCATTTGCTCTTCGACTGGGGTGCGCGTCCGCGGTAGAGGGAACTCAGGCAGAACTCCCAGCGGCCCCAGGTTCATCATAAGGCAATGCAACGCGCCGTTCAATTCAATGATGCTACGGGCATCAATGCTGACAATATTCCAGCGAGGCAGAAGACTCGCGTACGTTGCCAGCGCTTCTCTCCGCCCGGCCTGGTCCACATCCCCGTAAGTCGGAACCAACAAGACACCATTCGCATAAATAACATTCGCATACGTTCGCCAAATTGCGTCGTCGTGCGGAGGCATTGGAATACGTACAACTCGCAAAGGCCCAGCAACTGTCGGCAGCCCAGCCAGCTTTATCGCATTTCGATCGAGAATAGCCGCATTCTCGGCATCGGTGGACGGATCGTATCGCCCGACAACAACTGTGTTCGCAGACGTAAACGTGGCAAACATGTCCACGTGCCCAGTCGGTTCACCAACAAGCGGTTCGAGTACGACAACGCGATTAAAGCCGAAACTCTCCTGCAAGACTGAATGCATCCAAGCCTCTTCTAACTCGCCAATGGCATTTTCATGAAGTAGCCGCCGAGTGGTAATCCCAAGTCCTTGGCCATTGCTAAGCAGGTTTCCGCCATCCAGTCGAAGTGGCATCTGAACCACCCTCAAACCGAGAAGTCGCGCCAACATCGTCGGGACCTGATCATCATTAACGCGCGTCAAATCATAGCGGGAATCAATCACGATGGGGCTGCCTTCTTTGGTCCGGCAAATGATCGGACCATAATCGCGGGCCCACATTGTATCGTGCACGACTTCAACGAAATGAACATTGTTCAAAGGAACAGAATTCGCCCCCAACAATCCCTTGGCAGCCTCATATTCCTCAACGTTCGATACGAGTACAACAATCTCGACTTTCCCTCTCAGACTGCGCACAATCTCGACGAACAGGTCGGAGGTACGGCCAATCAGATCCTTACTTGCTACAAGCAAAGCACCTTGGCGCTCGAATTCGCCCGGCATTTGGTTGGCGAGTACCACATCTTTGACAACTCTGTCGGCGACAGGTCGATCGCCCGCCACAGACTGAAGAGCGCGGCTTATCGCGGGTGAGAGATTGCGAGCGGATTCCGTTCGATTGTCAATTCGACGGTCTTTGCCCAATCCCACGTTCGCGAGCAGAATTACTGTCAGCACGAACAGGTAGTTTTTTTTCATTGATATCGCCTGGAGTAAGTCCGTCGTTCAGCGACGACTGATACGACGCACATTGCGCCTTTGCCTCTTAGGACTCGTCTCCGCAATCACACCCTGATATCGTGCGCCGCATGAACAACATTCCCAAGTCGCTTCTACCTCTCCCCGCTTCGCTTCACGCAACGGCAACGGATGAGAACAGTCGGAACAAACTTCAATCCGAACAACGAAATCGTTTTTGGTCTTCATCATTAACTCGCTTTGAGAACCACATCGACCACTTAATTCTCGGCCGATACCCACCACTCACTACTCACATGCAAAGCTGCGATCCAACGCCACTTGAAAGGGCCAACGCCACTCGAAAGGGCTGCTTCGCGTAAACCGCATCTTTTGCGCCAAACGCGTGAGTCGATCGGTGAAAATACGCAAGCACATTCAAATCAAATACTTACGGCGATATTGCGGGGGACGGAGATGCCGCAACGGAGAAATAACGGTTGCAAACTACCGAACAGATGGTTTGATATCGGAATAAAACATCCGATCTTTCGTGTCAGCGATTCGTTTCAGGTAAATATTAGCCGAAACTAGCGGTCGCGCCGCCGAAAATCTTCTTTGCGTAGTCCGTATCTTCGCATCTTTTCAAATAACGACCGCGGCTCGATGCCGGCGCGACGAGCCGTTTCGCCAACGCGACCGTTGGTAAGTTCTAGCAATCGCGTTAGATAAGCTTTCTCAAATTCCGAGACGAGCACTTGACGAGCTTCGCGAATTGGCTGGTCTAGCAATTGAACTGGAAAGAGATCCGAATCAGGTCGAGACGGAATCGCAGGGACTTTTGATTCCGCAATTTGGTCGGGAAGGTCCGCCGCTCCAATCACGCCGCTCTCACACAACAGCACCGCTCGTTCGATGACATTAATCAATTCGCGAACGTTGCCAGGCCAAGAATAATTAACTAGCCCTTCCAGCGCGTCGTCTTCAATCGAATTCACATCGCGACCGATCATAGTACGAAATCGGCTGATGTAGTCTCCGACTAATGCTGGAATGTCTTCACGACGTTCCCGCAGCGGGGGAATCGAAAGGTTGATCACTCCCAGTCGGTAGTAAAGATCTCGGCGGAATCGGCCATTGTCGATTTCGGCAAGCAATTCACGGTTAGTCGCAGCAATGACACGTACATCCACTTCGATGGATCGCTCGCTGCCTAACCTTTTGACTTCATGATTCTGCAAGACGTGCAGCAGTTTGACCTGTAGGTGCAGTGGCATTTCGCCGATTTCGTCCAGGAAAATCGTCCCGCCGTGCGACAGCTCGAACCAACCTCGACGCGCCCTTGCCGCGCCAGTGAACGCTCCCTCTTCGTGTCCGAACAACTCGCTTTCCAAAAGAGTTTCCGGCAAAGCACCGCAATTGACGGCTACAAATGGTCCTCCGCTGCGCGGCCCTTCGGCATGAATGGCTCGAGCCAAACGTTCCTTGCCAACTCCAGTTTCGCCAGTGATAAGCAACGACGCGTCGCTTGGAGCCACGCGTCTGGCAACGTTGATAAAAGCCTGCATGGCCGGACTTGCCGACACGAAATCAGATAGCTGGGGGATCCCAGTACTCCTCTGCGACGCGATCGACTTATCAATCGTGTCTCGCCGGCGGATGAGCACCGCCGCAAACGCCTCGCTCAGCACGTTGTCTAACAGGCCTGAATTTAACACCAAGAAGCAACCTGCAGCCAATAAACGTGCGTGTTGCTCCGCGTCGTCCACTTCCGATACGACGACTATTTCGGGCGGTTCTTGAAGAGCGTTGATCGCCGCCACAACATCTTGCTCGGATTTGACGAGCGACGATTCGCTCACAACAACAAGATCGTAACTCTCGCGCTGAAGTTCGCGAATCAGTGGCCCCGTTGATGTAGGCCCCTTCTTAACGACTACAGTTTCTTCCTTTAGCAGACGATGCAGGCGAGTCTGAAGGCCAGCCGGCTCAACCGCGAGAAGTAGACGCAGCAACATTTGACTTCACCAGGATCTTTTCGAAAACCGTTGCGAAGACTCTGGAACACGCGACAACTCTTCGCACTACCAAAATGAAAGTGATTTATCCAAAATCGAGAAGAGCTAAACTAACTGACATGCAGTTGCTGAACATCGCCGCTCGATCTGGCGACCTAGTCTTGATCGGTTCGCAGCACGGAGACGAACGCTTCTTGAGGGATAGCGACGTTGCCGATCTGCTTCATCCGCTCTTTTCCCTTCTTCTGCTTCTCTAATAACTTACGTTTTCGCGATATGTCACCGCCATAGCATTTAGCCGTAACGTCCTTCCGCAAAGCAGAAATTGTCGTTCTGGCAATAATCTCGCCACCGATCGCTCCCTGAATCGGGATTTTGAACATGTGGCGAGGAATCGCTTTCGCCAATTGTTCGCAATAGTGCAATGCGCGAGTCCGAGCTTTATCGCGGTGGACTAGATATGCAAGCGTGTCCACCACTTCACGGTTTACCAGAATGTCGACTTTGACAACATTCGTCGGTCGATACCCAATGGGATCGTAGTCGAAGGAACCGTAGCCGCGAGTCACCGTCTTGAGTTTGCTGTAGAAGTCGAAAAGCACTTCGCCAAGCGGCATTTCGGTTATCACTTCCAACCTGCCGGCAGCTAAGTAATTCATCTCCGGATTTTCCGATCGATGATCGCGACACAACTCGAAGACAGCGCCAACGTAATCTTCGGGCGTCAAGATCGTGGCCCTGATGTAAGGCTCGTCTACCGAGTCGATTCTCGCCGGATCCGGCCAATGGCTTGGATTGTCGACCACAATCGACTGACCATTCGTCAGCTTCACTTGATACTGAACCGACGGTGCCGAAAGGACCAAGCCGATGTCAAACTCCCGCTTCAGACGCTCTTGAACAACGTCCATATGAAGCAGTCCAAGAAATCCACAGCGAAAACCAAAGCCAAGAGCCGCAGAGTTATCTTTCTCAAAAGTTAGCGCCGCGTCATTGATCGCTAGTTTTTCCAAGGCTTGCGTCAGTTCTTTGTATTCATCCGTGTTCATTGGATAGATCGACGAGAACACGACCTGGCGCGCTTCTTGGTAACCAGTAACAGCTTCCTCCGTCGGTCGGTCTGGATGAGTGATCGTATCGCCGACTTGAATCTCTCGGACGCTCTTGATACCAGCGACAATGTACCCTACCTCGCCAGCAGCCAGTTGCTTCCTCGACTCCAATTCCAGCTTGTTGTGCCCCAGCTCATCGACGGAATATTCTTTCTCGGAATGCATGAACTTGATGCGGTCTTTTACCTTCAAAGTGCCGTCCATGACGCGACACTGTAGAATCACGCCGCGGAATCGATCGTAATAGGCGTCGAAAACTAGCGCCTTGAGCGGCGCGTTAGGATCCCCTTTTGGCGGTGGCAGCTTGTCGACGATCCCATCCAACACGTCGTCAATACCGATGCCGTTCTTTGCCGAAATTGGAATCGCGTCGAAGGGATCAAGTCCCAAGTCTTCGTCGATTTCGATGCGAACGCGGTCGACATCCGCCGCTGGCAAATCGATCTTATTGATTATTGGTAACAGCGTGAGGTCGTTCTCCATGGCGAGATACAGATTGGCGACCGTTTGAGCTTCTACCCCTTGGGAAGCGTCGACGATGATCAACGCGCCTTCGCAGGCCATCAACGACCTGCGGACTTCGTGAGAAAAGTCGACGTGCCCAGGAGTATCAATCAGGTTTAGCAAATACTTTTTGCCATCTTTGGCCGTGTAGTTAAGCGAAATAGTATTACTCTTGATCGTAATACCTCGCTCGCGCTCGATATCCATCTTGTCCAGAATTTGATCGCGGAACTCTCTTTGCGTAATCCCGTCACAGGCCTGAATCAACCGATCGGCCAGTGTCGATTTACCGTGATCAATATGAGCAATGATGCAGAAGTTACGTATATGTTCCATAGTCTTTCGTTCGCCAAATCGCAATTCGCCACATCGAGCAGCCGCACGGGCCGCACCACTGAATTGTGGTCAACCCTGTAATTTACCACACGTACGTCGCGAACGAATCCCCAAACGTGTTGGTAATATCGCGGCGCGGTAAGTTTTTGCCGCTCAGATCGTGATTTCGGGGCTCTCTTCCAGCGAGACGCCCCTATTCACTGCTTCATAGAGACCAGATGTCGCCAAGGCAATTGGTATCCGGGGCTAAACGCAGAGGGTCGCAGAGGCGCGGAGGGCCGCAGAGAAGAAGAAACAGGAAAGAGTATTGTGGGACCCGATTAATGCCATGTTTTTCGGCGGGATCGAGTCCTTTCTTAATCGTTGGAGTTTATTACCTGCGCAACTTACCCGTTAGATTTGAATTCAGCAGTCTCGAAGTATTTAACGGGGTCGCGAACTGATCAGGCTTAGCCCAGGCGATCGGTGGCGACGTGATACTGCGGCGATTCCGAAAGATTGATCTCGACCAAATCGCCTGCCTTGCTCAACAAACGGCGACACTCTGGACTGAGGTGCGTCAGATGCAGGCGTTTCTGGAGAGCCTCGTATTTCTCAGCCAAGGCATTAATCGCCTCCAGACCAGATTGATCGTAGACGCGCGAGTAATAGAAATCGATGACCACGTCATCGGGATCCTCGGCGACGTCAAACATCTCCTTAAACGAAGATACTGAAGCAAAGAACAAAGGTCCGTGCAGTTGATAAATCTTGCTGCCAAATTCATTGTACTTGATGTCAGCTCCCATGTGCGTGGCGTGCTGCCAGGCAAAGACGAGTGCCGAAACCACGACACCCAAAATAACTGCCGACGCGAGATCGTGCATCAGAACAGTGTAACCCGCCACCAAGACCATAACGAACACATCGCTGCGCGGCATGCGTTGCACCATTTTCAAAGACGCCCATTCAAACGTCCCAATCACCACCATGAACATCACTCCCACGAGTGCCGCCATCGGTATCTGCTCGATCCAAGGTCCCAGAAAAAGCACGAACGCCAACAAACATATCGCTGCGATTATTCCCGACAGTCGTCCACGACCGCCCGAGTTCACGTTGATCAATGACTGGCCGATCATGGCACAGCCACCCATCCCACCAAACAACCCGCACACTAAATTTGCCACGCCCTGACCAATGCACTCGCGATTGCCGCGGCCACGTGTTTCAGTCAACTCGTCGATCAGCGTCATCGTCATCAACGATTCGATCAGCCCAACGCCGCAAAGAACAATGGCGAATGGAAAAATAATTCGCAACGTCGCCCAATTCAGATCGACCATTTCGTACTGCAGAAAAAACAGCTGCGGCAGCCCACCGCTAATTCCTGCTGCGGCGGCAACCTCCGTCGAATGACCAGCTGCCGCTACATCGTCTGCCGCTACATCGTCTGCCGCTACATCGTCTGCCGCTACATCGTCTGCCGCTTTCTCTAGCGATGCGGGCTGAGAACCAGTGGAGACAAGGTTCAATTCCAATCCGCTGTCAGTTTGTTCACTGCCGGACGTTTCCTTAAGAGTCGCTAGATGCGAATTGGAATCGGAGTTCGCTGCAGCAGTCGCGTTCGTTTGCAACATGTCTCCAACGGTAGCCAACATATTCGACGCAGTGGGGCCTTCGACAGATCGATTAACTACAACCGAGATGAGCGTCACAGTCAAAATTGCAACGAGAGAAGCCGGAACCGCGCGAGTCAACTTCGGCAGCAGCCAAATGATTCCCATCGTTAGAGCCACCATCGCCAACATTAGCGCGAGGCGCGGCCCAGTCAGAAACATTAAAGTTCCACTCGCCGAAAGCGTCTTAAAACTCCCCAACTGAGCTAAACCGATAACGATCGCCAAACCATTCACGAATCCGAGCATCACCGGATGCGGGACCATACGGATAAACTTCCCCAGCCGAGCTATGCCGATTCCCATCTGCATGATTCCGCAGAGAATCACGGTGGGAAATAAATACTCGATCCCATGCAGGCCCACCAATGCAACCACAACTACCGCCATCGCACCTGTCGCACCGGAAATCATCCCGGGCCGACCACCGAAAACTGCCGTAATAAGTCCAATAAAGAAAGCGGAGTAGAGTCCGATAAGTGGTGAAACCCCGGCCACAAAAGCGAAGGCGATCGCTTCGGGTACTAACGCTAACGCGACGGTGATGCCTGATAATATGTCGTTGGTGATTGATCCAGAACGGTTTCGAAAGAAATTGAGCATTCATATTCCAAATAGGGTAGGACCACAAAATTCGTGGTTCGGCGATCAGGGTTGTACCTGTGAGCAGGGGATGCTCAGAGCGCCGGGAAGATGTTCGACAGCGTGTGCGTCTGTGAACAAAAAACTAACTGGCAACAGCATGGCCAACGTGTAGGTCAGGGTTGCAAGTATAGTTCCACCCTGCCTCACGTCAATATGTTTTATCCGAATTACCCAATATATCAACGTATAAATAGAGATGCATATATGCGGTTGCGACACGTTTCAGTCATACTGCCTGACACAGAATCGCCATCGAGTCCGCCGCCCCGCGAAAGCCGACAGGCTGATCATCAAGAGGAAGGATCGCCGTCCAACAATTGCCGTAAAGAGTTCACTGTACACTCTTTCTCTCTTTGCTCCAGGCCGCGATCAACTAGCAAACTCTGCCACCCAGCGTCCCGAGCGGCTTGAACGTCGTTGCGGGGGTCGTCACCGATCATACAGATCTGCTCGGCCGGCAATCCGAGCCGCCGCTGAATATGCTCGAAGAACCGAATATCCGGTTTGGCGAAGCCAATGGCTGCCGAGTTATAGAGATGCCGACAAGCACTTAACTGCTCGATGCCCTCGCAAACACTGATCAAGCGGTCGTCAAAATTTGAAGCGATGCCGAGAATCAAATCGGCTTTCTCCAGCTCCCTCCAAACGTCCGCGGCGTCGGCAAACATCCTCCAGCTCGACGACCGCGCGAAATAGCTCCAAAGGTCCTCGAGAACTGCTTCCCGATCCACTTGCTGACCCGCAAAGACCGCGTTGACCACTCGCTGCCAACATTGACGTTCGCGTTGTTGATCGACGACCGTAGCGGACTTGTTCGCGTAATGCTCTTGAAACGCTGGCGCGAAACGACTGCGCACTTCCGCTGCGGTCAACAGCGAACCATGTTGTCGCCCGACCCGCGCGTACACAGCGGCGACGGGGGGCGCGGCATAGATCAATGTCCCCACGGCGTCAAAGACCACCGCTCGGACATTCAATTTTTCGATCATGTTCAATGGCTAGAACATGCGAAAGACATCAGAGAACGTCACGCAGACAATCAAACTCAGTAAGAAGAATACTCCAACCAAGGTGAGGTTCATCTGAATTCGTTCATTCACTGGTTTGCCGACGATCAACTCCCAAGTCAGGAAGACCATGTGGCCGCCATCCAGCGCGGGAATCGGCAGGAAGTTGACGATCGCCAGGTTCGCGCTGAGGAAGGTCAGGAACAGCAGCAGTCTGGAAATACCAATCGCAGCTTCGGAACCCGCATAACGGATGATACCCACTGGGCCACCCAAGTTTGTTGGCGAAATGCCACCGGTTACCAAACGACTAAGAACCGTAAGTACTTCGACAAAACGATCCTGAGTTTCGCGGAAACCGAGTGAGAAGGCTTCGGACCAACTCTTTGCAGTGTGAGTTTCCGACGCGGCAGCCAATTGAATCCCTCGGTCTTGGAGAAACCAATCGCCGTCGGCACGCTCAAGAGAGACCTTGACCTCTTTGCCGCCGCGGTCCAGCGTCATTTCAATGTTCACTTCCTCTTTTGGAAGCACTTGAATCAAACTAAATGCATGCTGCCAAAACAATCCCTCTGCGGCGTCGATTTTGAAGACCTCTTTGAAATATGCGGGATGTTCTTTTAGCAATTCTTTGTTCATCGTCGAGCTCTTCAGCGACTTGACGACATCTCCCGGCTTCACGCCAGCCTTCGCTGCGCTGGATTCCGCATCGACAGTGACGACTTCGGGAATCACATTGTACGCAACACCAATCGTTTCCGCTCCAGCGCACGAGAACGGAGTTGGAGACGCGGCGGGATTCAGCGGAGCGTGAGGAGTTATCTTCACCGTTTCGGTCTTGCCATCCCGCTGAATACCAAGTTCGACCTCTTGGCCGATGAACGGAATCAATCGCGATTCGAGCCGCATTGGATCGCCCACCAGCTGTCCATTAACGGAAACAATGACGTCTCCAACATTCAAGTCGGACTCGCTCGCAGCAGAGCCTGGACGAAATCCGTTGATCCCACCCATTTTCATCGCCAGCCCCAAAGTCTTGGTGACTTGGGGTTCGACGGTGACGTTAAGCGTTTCAATCTTCGGCTCGGCCGTCTCGTCTTCTTGCGGAATCTTCCGCTCCACCTCAAGCACGATAGGTATGCCGGCGTTGACTGCGATCAATCGACCGTACTCGAAGCTTGACTTAACTTCCTGTCCGTTGACTTTCTTAACTTCATCCTTCGGCAGCAGAGCAGGAGAAGCTTCGTTAGCAGTTCGGTAAGGATTAATTCCACCAACCAGCAGCGTAGACGAGTTCGCCATGCCAATCGCATACCGGTCGCCAACGATGTGTTGTGGAGTGATTTTCATTTCCAGCGTTTCCTCGCCACGCTTTACCAAAAAATCTATGGGGCGACGGTCTTTGTTCAACAGCACGCCAATCATCAAGTCTTTAAAGAAGCGGAGATGCTCACTCTTTTTACCGTTCAAACCGACAATTCGGTCCCCAGGCTGGATTCCGGCAAGCCAGGCTGGTGAACCTGGCGTCGTCTGTCCGGCCACACAGGGTGTGTGTGGAGCACCCATTTTGAAAGCGATCGCACCGAAAACGATTGCGAAGAGCAGATTCATGATCACGCCAGCGGAAATGATCGCCATTCGCTGAGGTACATTCTTGGCAGGATAGCTGCGTGGATCGAGTTCAAATTCCTCGTCGGCAGCGACGTTACTCGCGGCAACATTACTGGCAGCTTTATCGCCGCTCTCAGACTGCGCCACCACGCCTGCGGAAGAAGCATCGTCGACTGCCGTCTCTTCTGACTCGCCATCGCGCACGACTCGAATTCGATCTGCTTCCGATTCCGCATTGGCTGGGTTGTCGTCCTGGCCAAGCATCTTCACGTAACCACCCAATGGTATCGACCCGATTCCGTATTCGGTTTCACCCCAGCGAAACTTCACCAGTGAACCGGGGATCCGAAACAGGCCGAGATTGATCGGTACGTCGAAACCGACATAGAACTTCTCGCACTTTACGCCGCAAGCTTTGGCAACCAAGAAATGGCCCAACTCATGAACGAAAATGACTGCGCCCAATCCGAGCGCAACAAGACCGAATGTGTAGATGCCGCCGAGTATTCCCGCCAGCGTAGTCGACAGATCCGCAACTAAGTACAAATCCACTTTGTAACCTCCTCTCGAGCCCACTTATCTAATTGCAATAACTGTTGCAATGTTGGGCTCGGGTCAAATGTATGGTTGGCCAGCACAGCTCTAATCGCCGGAACGATATCGGTAAAGCCTATATGTCCAGCGAGAAATTGTGCTACTGCAGCTTCGTTTGCCGCATTGAGTACCGCACCTGCGGTACCGCCCATCTTGGCAACCTCGTGGCCAAGCTGCAACGCGGGGAATCGTTCGTAGTCCGGCGGCTCAAACTCTAAAGTCATCGCCTGCGTCAAATCCATTTTGGCGGCCGGACAATCCCATCGTTCGGGATAAGTCAGCGCATATTGGATCGGAAGTTTCATATCGGGAGGGCTCATCTGAGCAATCATCGATCCATCAGTATACTCCACCATTGAATGCACAATCGATTGCGGATGTATAACCACGTCAATTTGTTCCGGCGCCAAGCCAAAAAGCCAACGAGCTTCAATAATCTCCAAGGCCTTGTTCATCATGGTCGCCGAATCAATCGTGATCTTAGGGCCCATGTCCCACGTCGGGTGATTTAACGCTTCTGCTACCGTGACATTCGCCAGTTCCGCCAAACTTCGCTGACGAAATGGTCCGCCACTCGCCGTCAAAATCACTCGCTTGATCTCGTCTCGTCGTCCCGATTGCATCGCCTGGAACACAGCGCTGTGCTCGCTGTCGACTGGAAGCAACTGCCCTCCATTCTCCTCTGCGAGCTTCATAACCAATGGTCCTGCCATGACTAACGTCTCCTTGTTAGCCAAAGCAACAGTTTTTCCCGCCTGCAAAGCGGCCCAGGTACCCTTGAGACCCGCACTGCCAACTATTGCGGAAACGACGATATCTACTTCGTCGCTAGTCGCGATTTGTTCAATTCCCTCGTCGCCTTCGAGCAGCTGAGTCTGATCATTGAGCGAAGACCAATCTGCATTCTTCGCAGACCCTCTATCTGTCGCCACTATCCAACGGGGTCGGAACTCATTGGCTAGTTTGCAAAGTTGGTCAAGTTGGCGATGCGCGGTAAACGCGATTGGTTTGAGCAGTCCGCCAGATGCGCGAATTACCTCGAACGTGCTTCTTCCAATGCTACCGGTTGAACCGAGTATCGCGACATTGCGGGACGTGGTAGGCATTTAGGCACGATGATGTTGAGTTGTGTGGTTGTTTCCTTGCCTATTCGCAGGCGAAAGGCAAAAATGAAATGATCCGTGCACGATTGCTTGCGGCTGTGCGTCCACAGCTTCGCCGAATCATGTACCCTTAATACTTGTAGCATATACACTTTAGAGAGCCAGAGCATTCTAGGTTGAGCTTAACGAATGAACAACCCGGATTCCTCTTTCACATTTCTCACACAGACGGTTGTCAAAACCTATAATAGTCAATAGTTAGCACACCACGGCTCGGTTCGTGGCATCGCCAACGAACAATCGAGGGCGCTAAGTCTAGTTAAGGAATTGCATTTATGAGCGACGAAAACGGCTCGGGCCGTCGCGGACAAGAATCTTGGGGACAGGGAAATTCGAACGTCATCATGTACATCGTGGTGGCGCTTGGAGCGGTCGCATTCATTTGCTATCTATTCCTCGGCACTACAGATAACAGCATGTCCGAGTACGACTTCCAGCGGTTGCTGGAAATCACCAAACGAGCAGAGCCCCACGGTCCGCTGATCGACAAAGACGCGTCGATCATGGTCAAGAAGACGGGCGAAGATAAGATCTACATCTACAGTAACCTCCGCAACGTTTACTGTGGGCCAGAGAAGTATCGGCTAACAGTCGATCGCGAAGAGCTAACTGTCGGCTCACAGGGTTCCAGCAACCAGAGTCGACCGAAGGAGATTGGCATTGAACTTGAAGTCCTCAAGGCTATCGATCTGCCTGAAGCGGAAAAGGCGTTGAAGGACTTGATGAAGAAGAATAACATTGCCTATGTGAACGAATCGAATGGTTTCCTTCGCAACTACGGCCCGTTCTTCATTCTGATAACTGTCTTCGTTGTTCTTTTTCTTGTGATGCTACGCCGACTTGGCGGGGCTGGATCTCCTATGGCTTTCGGCCGTAGTCGAGGACGCCTTTACGCTCAAGAGGACCTCGGTGTTATGTTTGACGATGTTGCTGGCATCGACGAAGCCGTCGAAGAAGTTCGCGAAGTCGTCGACTTCCTTCGCCAGCCCGAGAAATACCAACGATTGGGTGGCCGCATCCCGAAGGGTGTTTTGCTGGTTGGCCCTCCCGGTACGGGAAAAACATTGTTGGCCAAAGCGATCGCCGGCGAAGCGGGTGTACCGTTCTTCAGCCTGTCCGGTAGCGACTTTGTCGAAATGTTCGTGGGTGTCGGCGCCGCTCGCGTGCGCGACATGTTCCAACAAGCTGAATCGAAAGCCCCTTGCATCATCTTCATCGACGAACTCGACGCGCTCGGAAAAAGCCGTGGTACGAGTGTCGTCGGAGGTCACGACGAACGCGAACAAACGTTGAATGCGTTGCTGGTCGAGATGGATGGCTTTGACTCCAATGCAGGTGTCATCGTCATGGGTGCCACCAACCGACCTGAAATCCTCGATCAAGCGTTGCTGCGACCGGGTCGATTTGACCGACAAGTATTGGTTGACCGCCCCGACATCAAGGGCCGCGAAGACATCTTAAAAGTTCACGTCAAAAACGTGAAACTCAATCCGAGTGTCAACCTGAAGGATTGCGCCTCGATTACCTCGGGGTTCGCAGGAGCCGATTTGGCAAACCTCGTCAATGAAGCCGCGCTGCTCGCCGCTCGTGGCGAAAAAGATTCTGTCGGCATGGACGAATTTAATGAAGCCGTCGAACGCGTAACCGCTGGCTTGGCAAAGAAACAGCGGATCATGGACGAAGACGAGAAGCAACGAGTTGCCTATCACGAGGCTGGTCACGCTTTAGTCGCTTATAGCCTGCCAAACACAGACCCCGTTCACAAAGTCTCAATTATCCCCCGCGGATTCGCCGCCCTTGGATATACGATGCAACGCCCCACAGGCGAGCGATTCTTGATGACGCAATCCGAATTGGAAAGCCGAATCCAAGTGCTGCTCGCTGGTACGATGGCTGAAGAAATGATCTATCAGGATATCTCCACCGGCGCGCAAAACGACCTCGAACGGGCTACGGCTATCGCTCGTGGAATGGTCATGGAATACGGGATGAGTCGCCTGGGACGCGTAAATTACGGCGAATCGCGACGCTCGCCATTCCTGGCCGGAGCTGGCGTCGAAAACAACAGCAGTTACAGTGAACGGACGGCTCGCGAAATCGATGAAGAAATCAAACGAATCATCGACGAAGGCCTGGAAAACGTCCGCCGCATCCTCGCCGTTCGTCGCGACGCGCTGGTCGCGATCACCCAGCGATTGATCGATGTCGAATCGATTGATGCCGTTGAGCTAAAAAAGACCATCGAAGCCAGCTCCAGAGGGCCCCAGCTCGTACCCGGTACGCTCGACGGGCCTCGGCTACGCGAAACCGAGGAGCCGAAAGCCAGCGAAAAACTCGATTCAGGCCAAATGGAAGGCGGCAACTAAACTTCACCTGCTAATCCGGTCTGACGAATGATTTAAACGAACCTTAAGGGTGATACTATTTGCCCTTAAGGTTTTTTATGCGCTCAACCCT